>NZ_CYTY01000008.1:39988-197964 GCF_001298995.1 Achromobacter sp. 2789STDY5608615 | reverse complement strand
CCCCCCCGCCGCGGTGGTCGCGCCCGCCGCCCCGGCCACGGCATCGCCAGAGGCCTCGGTGCTGGCCGCCCGCCTGCAGGCGGAAGTCGAACAGGTCATGCGCCAGGCCCTGGCCGACGCCATCGAACAGATCCAGGCCCGCATGGACGAGGAACTGCCGCGTATCGTGGCGCGGGTGATGCAGGACGTCAGGCCCGGTTGAAATCGGCATGACCATCCCCATAATGGGGTCATGCCTGCCCACCCTGCGCGCTAATTCTTCCGAAAACTGGATTCTTCAGGGAACTGTAAGGTATCCTTGGCATCTAAGCCTTCTAGGCAAATCAATTTCTGCCGTACACAGGAGTCCTCCATGAACGAATATCGTCCGTCCCCCTTTAACCGTTCCGGCACCCTCGCCGGCGCGCCGGGCGAGGTCGTGCGCAACAAAGTCCTGCGCAACACCTATTGGCTCCTGGCCCTCTCGCTGATCCCGACCGTGCTGGGCGCGGCCGTCGGCCTGTACACCGGCATCAACCGCGTCATGGGCGCCAGCCCGGGCCTGTCCGCCATCGTGTTCCTGGTGGGCGCCTTCGGCATGATGTTCGCCATCGAGAAGAACAAGAACAACTCGCTGGGCGTGGTCCTGCTGCTCGCCTTCACGTTCTTCATGGGCGTGATGCTGTCGCGCCTGCTCGGCTTCGTGATGGGCTTCAGCAACGGCTCGCAACTGGTCATGACGGCCTTCGGCGGCACGGCGATCGTGTTCGGCACCATGGCCACGCTGGCCACCACCATCAAGCGCGACCTGTCCGGCCTGCAGAAATTCCTGTTCATCGGCGCGGTCGTGATCCTGGTGGCGGCCCTGGCCAACATCTTCCTGCAGCTGCCCGCGCTGATGCTCACCATCTCGGTGCTGGCCATCGTGATCTTCTCGGCGTTCATGCTGGTCGACCTGCAGCGCGTCGTGAACGGCGGCGAGACCAACTACGTGTCCGCCACGCTGGCCATCTACCTGGACGTCTACAACGTCTTCTCGAACCTGCTGATGCTGCTGGGCATCTTCGGCGGCAACCGCGAGTAAACGCGCTGCCGTGACAGTCGCAAGGGCCTGCATGAACAATGCAGGCCCTTTTTCATTGGAGCGAGCCATGCCTGATCGCCGTCGATTCCTGCAGGCCGCCGCCTGCGCGCCGCTGCTGGCCCAGTCGTGGACGGCAAGCGCCCTGAGCCCCCGGCAGCCGATGCTGGCCCGCCCGATCGGGTCCACCGGCGACATGCTGCCGGTGATCGGCCTGGGCACCGCCGACACCTTCAATGTGTCGCCCTCGGACGCGGCCGCCATGGCACCGCTGGCGCAGGTCGTGGACGCCCTGCTGGAGGCGCGCGGCTCGCTCATCGACACCGCCCCCAGCTACGGACAGGCCGAGGCCGTCACCGGCGCGCTGCTGGCGCGCGAGCCGGACCGGCGTCCGCTGGTGTTCCTGGCCACCAAGATCAACACCCAGGGCCACGACGCGGCCCGGCGCCAGATCGAGAACTCGCTGCGCGCGCTGCGCACGCAGAAGCTCGATCTGATCCAGGTCCACAACCTGATCGACACCCGCAACCAGCTGGCGCTGCTGCGCGAACTCAAGCAGCAGGGCGTGACGCGCTACCTCGGCATCACGCACTACACCGACGCCGCCCATGACGAACTGACCGAGCTGGTCGAAAAGGAAAAGCCCGACTTCCTGCAGATCAATCTGTCGGTAGGCGCGCGCAATGCCGAAAAGCGCCTGCTGCCGGCCTGCCAGGCCAATGGCGTCGCGGTGCTGATCAACCGCCCGTTCCAGGACGGCGCGCTGTTCCGCCAGGTCCGGGACCGGCCGCTGCCGGACCTGGCCGGTGAAATCGGCTGCACCTCGTGGGCACAGTTGTTCCTGAAATTCATCATCGGCCATCCGGCCGTGACCGCCGTCATCCCCGCCACCTCCAAGCCGGCCAACATGGCGGACAACGCGCGGGCCGGCTTCGGGCCGCAACCGGACGCGGCGCTGCGCGAACGCATCGCGGCCCTGCTGGGCTGACGCCATGCGCGCCGCCGGCTCCTGGCGCCAGCGGGCGGCGCAAGCGCTGGGGATCCAGCCCGGCGAGGTGGCGGCGGGCGCCTGCGGCTTCGCCTTCTTCTTTTTCCTGTTCTGCGGCTATTTCATGCTGCGGCCGATCCGTGAGACCCTGGGCATCCAGGCCGGCGTCGACCAGCTGCAATGGCTGTTCACGGCCACCTTCCTGGCCATGCTGGCGGTGGTGCCGCTGTTCGGCTGGCTGTCGGCCCGGGTGCCGCGCGCCACGCTGGTGACCTGGGCCTACGCGGTGTTCGCCATCACCATGGCCGGCTACGCGGCGCTGTTCCACTGGCAACCCGATGGCGTCTGGGCCGCGCGCAGCTTCTACGTGTGGCTGTCGGTCTTCAACCTGTTCGTGGTCTCGCTCGGCTGGAGCCTGATGGCCGACGTCTTCCGCATGGAGTCGGCCAAGCGCCTGTTCGCCTTCATCGCCGCCGGCGCCAGCGCCGGGGGACTGTGCGGTCCCCTGCTGGGCGGCCTGCTGGCGGGCACGCTCGGCGCGGCGGGCCTGCTGCTGTTGTCGGCGCTGCTGCTGACGGCGACGCTGCCGCTCAAGCGCTGGCTGCTGCGCTGGCGCGCCGCGACCCGCCCCGAGGCCGAGACCGCCGAACTGGCGCGCCCGATCCCGGGCGCCATGCTGGCGGGGCTGTCACGGGTGTTCCAGTCGCCCTACCTGCTGGGCATCGCCGTGCTGGTGCTGCTGCTGGCCACGCTCAGCACCTTCCTGTACATGGAGCAGGCGCGGCTGGTGGCCGAGACCTTCCCGGACAGGGCGCAGCGCATCCGCGTCTTCGCCACGCTGGACTTCATCGTGCAGGCCCTGGCGTTGCTGTCGCAGCTGTTCCTCACCGGCCGCGTCGCCGCCTGGCTGGGCGTGCGCTTCCTCATGGCGGCGGTGCCGCTGGCGATGGCGCTGGCGTTCCTGGCGCTGGCGGCCTACCCGGTGTTCGCGGTGCTGGCCGTGGCCATGATCCTGCGGCGCGCCGGCGAGTACGCCCTGGTCAAGCCGGGACGCGAGATGCTGTTCACCGCGGTCCAGCCCGAGGACAAGTACAAGACCAAGAACGTCATCGACACGGTGGTCTATCGCGCCGGCGACGCGGCCAGCGGCTGGGTCAAGGCCGGGGTCGATGCGCTGGGCCACGGCGTGGCGCTGATCGCCCTGCTGGGCGCGCTGTGCGCGCTGGCCGCAGCGGCGCTCGGCTACGGCCTGGGACGCAAGGCCGACCGGCAGCCGCCGTCCCAACCTTAGATTTCACCGAACAACCATCTTAGAAAGCCAAACGGATTCCCGGCGCGGCCGCCGCACAATAGCGCAGCCCTCAACGTTCCGGGAACCGTCATGAAACGCGCCGCCAGCCTTGCCGCCCTGTTGCTTTGCCTGACCGCGCAGCCCGCGCTGGCCGAATACCCGGAACGGCCGATCACGATGATCGTGCCGGCCGCCGCCGGCGGCAACGCCGACATCACCGCCCGTCTCGTCGGCCAGGAAATGAGCCGCGTGCTGGGCCAGCCGGTGGTGATCGAAAACCGCGTCGGCGCCGGCGGCCGCATCGGCACCCAGGCGCTGGTGCGCGCCGCGGCCGACGGCTACACCATCGGCTATGCCCACGTCGGCACGCTGGTGCTGCATCGCTACCTCTTCAAGCAGCAGCTCTATGACCTGGACCGCGACATCACGCCGATCGGGCTGGTGGCCGAAACGCCCAACGTCATCGTCGTCAACGCCGCCTCGCCGTATCGCGATCTCAAGAGCTTCATCGACGCCAGCCGCGCCCAGCCCGACCGCCTGACCATGACGTCGGCCGATCCCGGCACCACCAGCGAAGTCGGCGTCAAGCTGTTCATCGCCCAGACCGGCGCGGCGGTGCGGCAGATTCCCTACAAAGCCACGGCCGCGCAACTGGCCGACCTGCTGGGCGGCCACGTCGATTCGATGATGGAGAACCTGCCGCCCCTGATCGGCAACCTGAAGGATGGCCGCCTGCGTGCGCTGGCGGTCACCACCAAGGCCCGCGCGGCCTCCAACCCCGACGTGCCGACGGTGGCCGAGCAAGGCTACCCCGACTACGAACAATCGGCCTGGAGCGCATTGGTGGCGCCGGCCGGCACGCCGCCCGCCGTCATCGCGCGACTGAACGCGGCGATGAATGCCGCGCTGCGCGCGGAGCCCGTCGCCCGCGAACTGCGCAGCCGCTCCCAGGAACCGCTCGGCGGCACGCCCGCCGACGTCAAGACCCAGATTCAGAAGGAACTGCCCAAATGGGAACACCTCATCAAGGCCGCCGGCACCACGCTGGATTGACGCCCCATCGCCCGCAACCGGAAGGCACGCCATGATCAAGGTGAGCCGCGAAGACTTCACCTGCGCCGCGGCGACCAACGCCTCGGCCTACCGGCGCGTCACCATCCCGGTATTGAAGATCGAGGCCGGCCCCGGGCCGGCCGTGGCGCTGATGGCCGGCGTGCATGGCGACGAATGGGAAGGCCAGGCGGCCATCCTGCAGCTCTGGCAGCTGTTGCCGGGCGTCCTGCAGCGCGGCACGGTCTACCTGCTGCCCGCCGCCAACGCTGAGGCCTCGCTGGCCGGCACGCGCCTGTCGCCTTCCGACGGCGGCAACCTGAACCGCGCCTTCCTCAGCGCGCCGGCGCGCGGCTATACCGAGAGCGTGGCCGCCGCCCTGGAGGTCCGGCTGCTGCCGCGCATCCAGGCGCTGGTGGACGTCCACAGCGGCGGCGCGTCGCTGCGCTACCTGCCGTCCTCGGTCATCACCCGCTATGGCGACGACGCCTATGATGCACGGCTGCCGGCCCTGGCCCGCGCCTTCGGCATGCCGCATTGCGTGTTCTTCCGCGGCGGCGAATCCGGCTCGATGCCGGCCGCCGCCAGCCGCCTGGGCGTGTTGCGCCTGAGCGCGGAAATCGGCGGCGGCGGCGAGACCTCGCGCGCGCTGGTGGAACGCTGCCGCGACGGCCTGCTCGGCTGCCTCGCCGAGCTGGGCCTGCTGGCCGCCGCCGCGCCGCGCCAGCCGGCCCCGTCGCTGCACGACCTGGACGCGCCGGCCGCGACCCTGCGCGGCCGCGAACCGGGCGTGTTCATCCCCGCCGTCGATCTGGGCCAGACCGTGACCGCCGGCCAGACCATCGGCCAACTCATCGAACCCGCCCGCCCCGACCTGCCGGCGCGCGCCCTCGCCAGCCCGCAGGCCGGCACCGTCGTCTGCCTGCGCGCCATCGCCCGCAGCGACGACGGCGACTGCCTGCTGCAGGTCGCGCCCGCCCTTCCCCTGGACTCCCTTGCCTCGTTGTACTGACCCATGCAGATGAACCCCCGCTTGTCCGGCCTGCGCTGCATCCGCTGCGACAGCCGCCTGCCGCCCGCCGACTACCCGGAAGGCTGCCCGCATTGCCTGGAGGCCGGCCATCCCGCGACGCTGGAATGCCAGTACGACGCGGGCGCCGCCGACGCGATCGACCTGCCGGTGCTTGACCCCGTGACGCTCGGCGAAGGCGCCACGCCCTGCCTGGACGCGCCCGCGCTGGCGCAGGCCGAGGGCGTGGGCCGGCTCTGGCTCAAATGCGAAAGCGCCAACCCCACCGGCAGCCACAAGGACCGCATGGCCGCGCAACTGGTGTCGCGCGCCCGGCTGGCCGGCGCCACGCGCGTGGCCGCGGCCTCCAGCGGCAACGCCGGCGTCTCGCTGGCGGCCTATTGCGCCGCCGCAGGCCTGCAGGCCGACATCGCCATCACCCGCAACTGTCCGCCGTTGCAGCGCGACGCCATGCAACGCTTCGGCGCCCGCTTGACCGCGTTCGACGACAGCCTGGGCCGCTGGCCCCATGTCGCCGACCTGTGCCGCAACCAGGGCGCCTTCGCCGGCACCAACTACCTCAATCCGCCGGTCGGCACGCATGCCTACGGCGTCGAAGGCTACAAGCCGATCGCGCGGGAATTGTTCGACCACTGCGGCCTGCCCACCGATATCGTCGTGCCGACCGCGCGCGGCGACCTGCTGTGGGGCATCCTGCTGGGTTGGCAGCAACTGCTGCGCGCCGGTCGCATCCCGCGCCTGCCGCGGCTGCACGCGGTCGAGCCGTACGCCCGCCTGTCGCGGGCGCGCGCCGCGGGCGATGCGCGCGGCCTGTGGGAAGGCGCCACCGACCAATACTCGATCGCCGGCGGCACGGTCACGCTGCAATCGCTGGAGGCCCTGGCGCGCTCGGGCGGCTCGCCGGTCGAGGTCTCCGATGCCGCCGCCGCCCAGGCGCAGCAGCGGCTGGAGCGCCTCGGACTGGCCACGGAGCTGTCATCGGCCGCCGCGCTGGCGGCGGTCACGCGTTTGCGCCGCGCCGGCCAGCTGGATGCGGAATCGTCGGTGGTGCTGATCCTGACGGCGGACGGCCGCCGCGGCTAGGCGGCGGCAACGACCGCGCGGCACCCGCGCCCGTCAGCCGCGCTTGACGCCGTAGCGCTCCAGCAGCGGCGCCAGCGCCGCGCGCAGGCAGGTCGCCCAGTACTTGCCGGCCTCCGACAACGGCCGGCTGCCATGCAGGATCATGTGGCATTCGAAATGCACCGGCGCCGCCAGCGGCCGGTGGCACAAGCCCGCGGCTTCCAGCCCCACCGCGGTGGCGGGGTTGGCGATGCCGACGCCATGGCCGGCCAGCGCAAGCTGGCACACCGTGCTCGAGTACGGCGTCTCGATCGCGACGCGCAGGCTGAGGCCGGCCTGCAGCACCAGCGCGTCCAGCCGCTGGCGCGAGGCATCCTCGGCATTCAGGGCGATCACGTCCACCTCGGCCAATTGCGCCAGGCCGACCTGCTCCAGGCGCGCCAGCGGATGGCCATCGGGAAATACCGTCACGGCCCGCAGGCTGGCCAGGCGATGGCCGCGCAGGCCCTCCAGCTCCGACTCATCGGCCACGGCAGCCAGATCGAGCTCACCCGACACCACCATGTCGCGCAGCGTGTTCGAATCCCGGATTTGCAGATACAGGGGCGTGTCCGGATAGCGCTCGCGAAAGCGCGCGATCGTATCGCTGACGATCGCCCCGCTGTAGGCATGGATGCAGCCGATGCGCAGGCGCGGCTGGGCCGCGCCGCGGATCGCGCGGATCTTGCGACCCAGGCTTTCCAGGCCGACGTTCAGGCGGCGGATTTCCTCGTACAGCAGCGTGGCTTCGGGCGTGCGCTGCATGCGCTGGCGCACCCGCTCGAACAGCCGCAGTTCGATGCTGGCCTCGAGCGCGGCCAGCGTGGCGCTGACGGTGGCGGGCGACACATCGAGCCGCCGCGCCGCGGCGGTCACGCTTTCCGTTTCATAGACGGTGCGGAAGGTCTCGACCTGTTTGAGCGTGAAGGTCATGGCCGGACGCGCCGCGGGTTCAGATGCGCTGCAGGTCCATCAGCACCCGGCGCGTGGCCAGGGGCCGGCCCGCCAGGTTCTCGGCCAGGCGTTCGCGCAGGTCGCGGCGCAGCGCCGGCTCGATGACGGGGTCGTCGAAATCGGGTTCGGCCTCATCGACGCCGTAGCCGGTTTCGCGCAACAGCGTCCATTCGAAGCGGCGCAAGGCGCCGGCCGCGCGCGTGCCGCCCGACAGCTGCTGCAGCGCCATGTCATAGGCGTCGAACAGCAGCGGATGGGCGTCTTCGCGCGGCAGCAGCCGCAGCAGCAGTTCATTCATGTACCACGCCGACATCAGCGCGGTGCCGCTCAGGGCGCGCACGCCCATGATCTCGGCGCGGGTCAGGGTCTTGACCTCGCCGTTGCCGGTCCAGGACAGCAGCAGCGGCTGGAACGCCGACAGCACCGGGCGCAGCACGGAATACGGGCGCTTGGCGCCCTTGGCGACCATGGCGACACAGCCGTGGTCGCGCGAGAAAGTCTGAACGATGAGGGATGTCTCGCGCCACGCCGTGGCGTGGAGCATGTATCCCGGGCGATCCTGGACGCGAGGCGCCCGTTTACTCATAGCCCAGGTCGCGCAGCGCACTCTCGCGGTCAGACCAGCCCTTGCGCACCTTGATGTAGATCTCCAGGTGCACCGGCTTGTCCAGCAGCTTGGCGATGTCCTGCCGCGCCTCGGAGGCGATGCGCTTCATGTGCATGCCGCCGGTGCCCAGCAGGATGGGCTTGTGGCTGTCGCGCTCCACCACCACGCAGGCGGCGATGCGCGCGCCCTTGTCGGTCTCTTCCCATTGCTCGATCACGACCGTACAGCCGTAGGGCAGTTCGTCGCCCACCAGGCGGAAGATCTTCTCGCGCACCAGCTCGGCGGCGATGAAGCGCATCGGCCGGTCGGTCAGGGTGTCTTCCTCGAACATCGGCTCGCCTTCCGGCAGCCGCGCCGCGATTTCCTGCAGCAGCTGGTCGAGCTGCTGATTCTTGGTGGCGCTGACCGGCACCACGGCGCCGAACGGATGCAGCGCCATGATCTTCGAGACGAAGGCGAACAGCTCGTCGCGGTTCTTCAGCGCGTCGATCTTGCTGACGACCAGGATGGTGCGTTCCGGCGCCGGCAGCAGCGGCAGCAGCTTGGCGTCGCCCTCCGACCACTTGCCGGCCTCGACCACGTGGACCACCACGTCGACGTCGGCCAGCGCCTGCGTCACGACGCGGTTCATCATGCGGTTCATGGCGCCGCCGTGGCGCGTCTGGAAGCCCGGCGTATCGACGAACACGAACTGTTCGTGGTCGCGCGTCAGCACCCCGTGGATGCGGTGGCGCGTGGTCTGCGCCTTGCGCGACACGATGGAGATCTTGGAACCGATCAGCGCGTTCGTCAGCGTGGACTTGCCCACATTGGGGCGGCCGACGATGGCCACGAAACCGGTACGGAAAGGGGTATCGCTCATTTAGTCTCTTGGGACACTGCCACGGGCAGCGACAACTGCGCGGTCTTGCGCGCCTTGCCCGACTTGCGGGCGGCCTTGGACGCCGGGCTGATGGCCTGCGCCGCCTCCAGCGCCAGCTTGGCGGCCGACTGCTCGGCCGCGCGGCGGCTGGCGCCGGGCGCGTTCACCTTGATCTCCAGCGCCGGAATGGCGCATTCGACCTCGAACTGCTGGCTGTGGGCGGCGCCGTGCGTGGCCACCACGGTGTACACGGGCAAGGCCAGCTTGCGGCCTTGCAGGAATTCCTGCAGCAAGGTCTTGGCGTCCTTGCCCAGGGTCTTGGGATCGACCGAGGCCAGCACCGGCTGGTACTGGCGCACGATCACGCGACGGGCGGCATCGAAGCCGGCGTCCAGGAACACCGCGCCGAACAGGGCTTCGACCGTGTCGGCCAGAATCGACGGACGGCGGAAACCGCCGCTCTTCAATTCGCCTTCGCCCAGGCGCAGGTATTGGGACAGTTCCAGGCGCTGGGCGATATCCGCCAGCGAGGCCTGCTTGACCAGGTTGGCGCGCAGGCGCGACAGGTCGCCCTCGTCGATTTTCGCGTAACGCTCGAACAGCATCGCCGCGACGACGAAGTTGAGCACGGAATCCCCGAGGAATTCCAGGCGCTCGTTGTGGCGCGCACCATGGCTGCGATGGGTCAACGCCTGTTCAAGCAATGCTGGGTCACCAAAGTGGTGATCCAGCCGGTTTTCTAGCGTGGCTAGCGACATAATCAGTTGAACCGGCCGATGCGGCTGAGATCGCTGAAATTCATCCAGATGAAGAAGGCCTTCCCGACGATATTGGATTCCGGCACGAAACCCCAGTATCGGCTGTCGGCGCTGTTATCCCGATTATCGCCCATGGCGAAGTATTGCCCCTCGGGTACTTTGCAGCGTACCCCATCGCGGGAATATTGGCAGTTCCCGAGGTTGGGAAATTGGTATTGCGGGCGATATTCCTGCGGCCGGCCCTCATCCAGCAGGATATTGTGGCTAACTTCGCCCAACTTCTCTTTATATTGTGCGATATACGAGACACGGTCGGGTTCGAAATAGTCGCCGGCGCGCTCATGCGGCACCAATTGACCGTTCACATACAGTTTTTTGTCGAGGTAGGCGATTTCGTCACCGGGCAGGCCGACCACGCGCTTGATGTAGTCGACGTCCGGATCGACCGGATAGCGGAACACGAACACGTCGCCGCGCTGCGGCTTGCCGATGTCGACGACCTTCTTGTCGATCACCGGCAGGCGCAGGCCATAGCTGAACTTGTTCACCAGGATCAGGTCGCCGGATTGCAGCGTCGGCAGCATCGAGCCCGACGGAATGCGGAACGGCTCCACCACGAACGAACGCAGCACGAACACGAACAGGATCACCGGGAAGAAGCTGACCGCGTATTCGATCCACCACGGCACGCGGCGGGCCTTGTCGCCGGCCTCGCGCCGCTGGCGTTCGGCATCCTGCAGATCGTCCGCCAGCGCCGCGTCGTACTGCGCCATCGCCTCTTGCGCCCGACGCTCGCGGCCGCGTCGCAATACGGCCAGATCGAGCGCCCAGATAATGCCGGTCAGCACCAGCAGAACAAACAGGATCAGGGCAAAGTTCCAACTCATCAGCTAACCGCCTTCTTTGGTTCTATTTGTCTTCCACTTGCAGGATGGCCAGGAACGCCTCCTGCGGAATTTCCACGGTACCGACCTGCTTCATGCGCTTCTTGCCGGCCTTCTGCTTTTCGAGCAGCTTCTTCTTGCGCGAGATGTCGCCGCCGTAGCACTTGGCCAGCACGTTCTTGCGCAGCGCCTTGACGTTCTCGCGGGCGATGATTTCGGCGCCGATGGCCGCCTGGATCACCACGTCGAACATCTGGCGCGGAATCAGGCCGCGCATGCGTGTCACGACGTCGCGGGCTCGATGGCGGGCGTTGCTGCGGTGGACGATCACGGCCAGCGCGTCGACGCGGTCGTTGTTGATCAGCAGGTCCACGCGCACCACGTCGGCCGAGCGGTACTCGAGGAACTCGTAGTCCATCGAGGCGTAGCCGCGCGACACCGACTTGAGCTTGTCGAAGAAGTCCAGCACGATCTCGGCCAGCGGGATCTCGTACACCAGGTGCACCTGGCGGCCGTGATAGCTCATGTTGATCTGCACACCGCGCTTGTTGTTGCACAGCGTCATCACCGGACCGACGTAGTCCTGCGGCATGAACAGCGTGACCTTCACGATCGGCTCGCGAATGTCGGCGATCTTGCCGATCTCGGGCATGCGCGACGGGCTTTCGACGGTGATCACCGAACCATCGCGCTGCTCGACTTCGTACACCACCGACGGCGCGGTGGTGATGATGTCCATATCGAACTCGCGCTCCAGGCGCTCCTGCACGATTTCCATGTGCAGCAGGCCAAGGAAGCCGCAGCGGAAGCCGAAGCCCAGCGCCTGCGACACTTCGGGCTCGAACATCAGCGCGGCGTCGTTCAGCTTGAGCTTCTCGAGCGAATCGCGCAGCTGGTCGTATTCCGAGCTTTCGACCGGGTACAGGCCGGCGAACACCTGCGGCTTGACTTCCTTGAAGCCGGGCAGCGGCGCGGCGGCCGGCTTGTTCGCCAGCGTCACCGTGTCGCCGACCTTGGCGTCTTCGAGCTGCTTGATGCCGGCGATGATGAAGCCCACCTCGCCCGCCGACAGGTGCGGACGCTGCTGCGACTTGGGCGTGAACACGCCGGTCTGCTCGCACAGGTGGGTGGCGCCGGAGGCCATCAGCAGGATCTTGTCCTTGGGCTTGAGCACGCCATTGACGATGCGCACCAGCATGACCACGCCGACGTAGTTGTCGAACCACGAGTCGATGATCAGCGCCTGCAGCGGCGCGTCGGGGTCGCCCTTGGGTTGCGGCACGCGCGCGACGATGGACTCGAGGATCTCGTCGATGCCCATGCCGGTCTTGGCGCTGGCCAGCACCGCGTGCGAAGCGTCGATGCCGATCACGTCCTCGACTTCCTGGCGCGCGCCTTCCGGATCGGCCTGCGGCAAGTCCATCTTGTTCAGCACCGGCAGCACTTCCACGCCCAGCTCGATGGCGGTGTAGCAGTTGGCCACGGTCTGGGCCTCGACGCCCTGCGAGGCGTCGACCACCAGCAGCGCGCCTTCGCAGGCCGACAGCGAGCGGCTGACTTCGTACGAGAAGTCGACGTGCCCCGGGGTGTCGATCAGGTTCAGGTTGTATATCTTGCCGTCCTGCGCCTTGTAGTGCAGGGCCGCCGTCTGGGCCTTGATGGTAATGCCGCGCTCACGCTCGATCTCCATGGAGTCGAGCACCTGGGCCGACATTTCGCGATCCGCCAATCCGCCGCAGCGCTGGATCAGGCGATCGGCCAGGGTCGATTTGCCGTGATCGATGTGGGCAATGATGGAGAAGTTGCGAATATGCTGCATGCTTGAATTTAAAAGGGACGGAACATTCGGCAAACTGCCGGAAGACGCCGCCACCAGGGTAGGCACGGCTGACGGGTTGGGGCCGCTAGGCCGGACCGCCCGCCGCCGGGCCTCGCTTGCGGCGGGCCGCGGGCGGCATCTGGCGGGGAGCCGGGCAAAAACGAGGGGGCGCCAGGCGCCCCCTCTTGCGGCAACCAGCCATTTTAGCCGGTCTTGGGCCTTATTTGCTTGCGGGCACCGCCACCCACTGGGTCTGCTCGCCGCGGCGCACCAGCAGGCCGACCGCGCGGCCCTTCTCCAGCTTGCCGACCAGCTCGGCGAATTGCTTGGCGCCGGTGACATCGGTGTCGTTCAGGGCCAACACAATGTCGCCTTCCTGCAGGCCGGCCTTGGCCGCGGCGCCTTCGGCGACCTTGACCTGCACGCCGCCCTTGATGCGCAGCTTCTTCTGCACATCGGCGGGCACGTCGATCACGCCCAGGCCCAGCGCGTTGGTGACTTCCGGCGCCGGCGGCGTGCCCTTCTTGCCCGGGGCCGCCTTGTCGACCGGAATCTCGCCGACCTTGACCGACAGGGTCATCTTCTTGCCCTTGCGCCACACTTCCATGTCGGCGCGCGTGCCCGGCTTGGTTTCGCCGACGATGCGCGGCAGATCGGACCAGCGCTTGATCGGTTCCTTGTTGAAGGTCAGGATCACGTCGCCCGGCTGCACGCCCGCCTGTTCGGCCGGACCGTCCGCCTCGACGCTGCTGACCAGCGCGCCCTCGGCCTTGGGCAGGCCGATGGCCTCGGCCACGTCCTTGCCGACTTCGCCGATCTGCACGCCGACGCGGCCGCGCGTGACCTTGCCAGTGGCGCGCAGCTGGTCGACCACCCGCATCGCTTCGTCGATCGGGATGGCCAGCGAGATGCCCATGAAGCCGCCGCTGCGCGAGATGATCTGGGAGTTGATGCCCACGACCTCGCCCGCCAGGTTGATCAGCGGACCGCCCGAGTTGCCCGGGTTGACCGCCACGTCCGTCTGGATGAACGGCAGGTATTCGCCGGTATCGCGGCCGATCGCGCTGACGATGCCCGAGGTCACGGTGGAGTCCAGGCCGAACGGCGAACCGATCGCCAGCACCCACTGGCCCTTCTTCAGCTTTTTGGGGTCGCCGATCACCAGCGGCGTCATGTCCTTGGCTTCGATCTTGATCAGCGCCACGTCGGTGCGCTCGTCGGTGCCGATGACCTTGGCCTTGAATTCGCGGCCGTCGGTGAGGGTGACGTAGATGTCGGTTGCATCGCTGACCACGTGATTGTTGGTCATGATGTAGCCGTCATCGGAGATGAAGAAGCCCGAGCCCACGCCGCGCGGCACGGTGCGCTCCTCGGGCTGTTGCGGCTGCGGGCGCTGGCGCGGGTTGGGCGACTGCTGGCCCGGCGGCTGGAAGTCAGGACCGAAGAACCAGCGGAACAGCTCGGCCGGATCGTTGCCGCCCGGGCCCACGCCGCGGATCGGCACGGTGGCCGTGGTGCGGATGTTGACGACCGCCGGGTCGGCTTTTTCGATGATGCTGGTGAAGTCAGGCAACGCCACCGTCGGGGTGGGCGTTTCGGCCGCCGGGGTCTGCGCGTGCGAGACCGGCGCGAACGCGGCCGACATCAAGAGCCCCGCCGTCGCGGCCGCCAGGAAGCGGCGCAGGCCGGGGTTCGACACCATCATTGCTTTCATAGATTGCTCCGAAATCACTTCTTGCCGCAGAGGCCGCTCATCACTTGGAGCCGGCCGCCGGAGCGTTCGCCACGGGTACGTATTCTGTCGCTTCCGCCAATTGTTCCAGCGTCGCCACGGGCACTTCGCCCACGGCCGTCAGCCAGTAATCGGCGATGCGGGTGCCATAGACGGTAATCGATCCACGCTGCGCCGCGCCAGGGGGCGGATGATGGCCGCGCTGGCTGTCGTAGGGTTCGATGAACACCGAGATGGCCGCCAGGCCGTCGGACAGCACCATCTGGTTGACCGTCGCGCCGCGACCCATCGAGCGCGCCACCTGCATCACCACCGTGAACCCCTTGGGCGCCGGAATGCGCCATCCCAGGGCGCCCAGGTCGACCGGCTTCATGGAGGGCTCGAGCACCTTCCAGTCGCGCGTGTTCCAGCGCGACGACAGCGACTTGGGATCCACTTCGGCGCCCAGGCGCAGCGAGGTGAACGACACCTGCTCGACCACGCCGCGGGCGGCGTTGAGGGTCTGGGCCTTCAGCAGCAGATTGGTTTCGACGTCGGCGCAGAGGCGATAGCCATAGCGCAACTTGTCCAGCGGCTCGATAGTGATCAGGCGGCATTCGCGCCCGGCGACGCGATGCAGCGCCGACTCGGTGCGGATCTTGTAGTGATCGGTCAGGTTGGCCGGATCGCCCAGCAGCAGGCCGGGAAAGCGGTCGCCGCGGCGACGCTCGATCAGGACCGTCTTGCGCTCGGGGATCAGGCACTGCACGTCTTCGTTGTGCCGCAGGTATTCGCGCGGCTGCCCGTCCAGGATCTCGAGACGCTCGCGCTCGCCGGTGCCGTCCAGGACGTGCACCAGCCGCGAGGACTGGATCATCTCGCCTTGTTGATACATGAACACGCCGGCGTAGTCCTGCTTGCGCGCGGCCTGCTGGATGCGCGAAAGCAACTGCACCACGTCATCGCCCTGCTGGGCGGGGGCGGCGTCGGCGGCGCGCGCGGGGTCATGCGCGGCCAGGAATGCGGTCAGGAGCGTAGCGGCGAACCAGCCGGCGCGGTGGGCTTGCCAGGAGGCAGCCCGTCCCAGCACCGGCCAACGAGTCGGAAGCACCAGGGCCATCAGCGCCCCGCCCCGACGTCGAACGACACCTGACGCACCGCGCTGGGGCCGGCCATCTGGCGATGGGCCTCCAGGTAGTCGCTCAGGCCCGACGTATCGGCGCTGCCGCTCAGGCTGGCGTCCGCCAGCACGCGCGTCTCGGTGGCGGGGGAACCGCCCGCCAGATACGGCTGGGCGACCCAGGCCACCGTGGCGACCGCGGCCGCCACCGCCAGGCCGGACAGGCCCAGGCGCAGCGGTGAGCGGCGCCGCGGCGCGGCCACGATCGGCAGTTCGGCATCCAGCGCCCGCGACAGGCGGGCGTGGAAGTTCGCGCTGGGCGTCAGCGCCAGGTCGGTGTTGCGCAGGGCATCACCGATCAGATGATAGGTATCCCAGGTCTGTCGCCCTTCGCGGGTCAACAGGCCGGAGAGAATATCGTCGGTTTCTTCCCCGTCCATCCAGGCGGAAACGGATTCCTCCCAGGCGGCTTCGGAAGAAACGACGGACTTGGCTGCTGTAGTCTGCATGACTGCCACTCCTTACCAGCGACGCTCGGCATCGGTGCCAAGCAATGGGCGCAACTTGGTCGCAATGGCTTCTCGCGCACGGAAAATGCGGGAGCGCACCGTACCAATGGGGCAGTCCATGCTCTGGGCGATGTCTTCGTAACTCATACCTTCGATTTCACGCAGGACGATTGCGGTGCGCAATTCCTCGGGCAATTCCTCGATGGCCGCGTTCACCGTTTCGGCGATCTCGCGGCTGGCCACCATGGACTCCGGCGTGCTTATATCGGTTAGGTTGTCGGTTTCGTTAAAAGTTTCACCGTCTTCCGTTTCTATCGCATTGGGCGCGCTCGGCCGCCGTCCCTGGGACGCGAGCCAATTTCGGGCCGTATTGATGGCGATACGATACAACCAGGTGTAGAACGCGCTCTCCCCCCGGAACTGGGGCAAGGCCCGGTAGGCCTTGATGAACGCTTCCTGGGCCACGTCCTCGATCTCGGCGGGATCGCGGATCATGCGGGCCAGCAGACGGAGGATCTTGCGCTGGTACTTGAGCACCAGCAGGTCAAAGGCCTTCTTGTCGCCCCGCTGGACGCGCGCGACAAGCTCAGCGTCGACTTCGCGCTCGCTCATGAGGCCTCCCGCAGGCGGACCGTCCGGGGCGTCTGCCGCGCCGCGCCGGCCAGCAGGCACAGGCGCCGCCAGTCGTCGGGTCGCAACGTCGGTTGCCAGACGGTGAAAGTTACATGGTGGTCGTTAAAGGCCATACTCCCGGAGGGCAAGGGCTGCAGGGTGAGCGAAAGCCACGCCGGTCCGCGACGCTGTTGCACCAGCGACGCGTCCCGCCAACCGCTCGGCAGGCGCACCTGCCAGCGGCCGCCACCGGCCGCCGTGCGCAGGGCCGATACCGGGGACAGGCTGCGACGGGTCAAGTGTAACAGCCCCGCCGCCAACGCCGATGACATCAGCGCGGCGCCGGCCGTCCAGGCCGTGCCGTGCCACGAGGCGGCGGTGAGAAGGCTGGCCGCGGCGGCGGCCAGCCCCAGGCCGGGCAACGCCGTCACGCCGCGCGGCCGCAGAACGGGCACGCGAAACGTCCAGCGCCCCTGGCCCGGGCCTTCCAAATCAGACCCGGCGAACGGCCATCGAGCCGTTGGTGCCGCCGAAGCCGAACGAGTTGGACAGGCCGACGTCGATCTTCATCTGCCGCGCCTCGTTGGCGCAGTAGTCCAGGTCGCATTCCGGATCCTGGTTGAAGATGTTGATGGTCGGAGGCGAAACCTGGTTGTAGACCGCCAGGGTCGTGAACACCGCCTCGATGCCGCCGGCCGCGCCCAGCAGGTGGCCGGTCATCGACTTGGTCGAATTCACCACCAGCTTCTTGGCGTGGTCGCCGAACGCCAGCTTCAGCGCGTCGCTCTCGTTCTTGTCGCCCAGGGGCGTCGAGGTGCCGTGCGCGTTGACGTACTGGACGTCTTCCAGGTTCAGGCCGCCGTTGCGCAGCGCGTTGAGAATGCCGCGGCGCGGGCCGTCCTTGTCGGGAGCCGCGATGTGATGCGCGTCGGAGCTCATGCCGTAGCCGGCGAACTCGCCATAGATGCGCGCGCCGCGCTTCTTGGCGTGTTCGTATTCTTCCAGCACCAGCACGCCGGCGCCCTCGCCCAGCACGAAGCCGTCGCGGTCGCGGTCCCAGGGACGCGAAGCCGTCTGAGGATCATCGTTGCGGGTCGACAGCGCGCGCATCGCGGCAAAGCCGCCGATGCCCAGCGGCGATACGGTCGACTCGGCGCCACCGGCCAGCATGACGTCGGCATCGCCGTACTCGATCAGGCGGGCAGCGTCACCAATGCTGTGCAGGCCCGTGGTGCAGGCCGACACGACGGCGTAGCTGGGGCCCTTCATGCCAAAGGCGATGGACAGGTGGCCGGAGATCAGGTTGATCAGCGAACCCGGCACGAAGAACGGCGAGATCCGGCGCGGACCCTTGGCCATGTATTCGACCTGGGTTTCCTCGATGCGCGGCAGACCGCCGATGCCCGAGCCGACGATCACGCCGATGCGTTCGGCGTTGGCTTCGGTGACTTCCAGGCCGCAATCGCGCCAGGCCTGCATCCCGGCGGCCAGGCCGTAATGGATGAAGGTATCCATCTGGCGGGCTTCTTTGCTCGAGATATAGGTGCTGATGTCGAAGTCTTTGACTTCGCCGGCAATGTGCGTGGTGATGGCCGAGGGATCGAAACGGGAGATACGGCTGATGCCAGAACGTCCGTTGACGATATTGTCCCAAGCGGTGGTCAGGTCGTTGCCAACGGGCGAAACGATACCAAGGCCAGTGATGACGACACGTCGCTTCACGGATGACTCCTCAAACAGACAAAAGAAAGGCGGCTTTCGGGATGCACTGCGCGTGCGGAACACGCAATAGCGGGTCGGGCATCAATGCCCTTCCCGCGCGTGGACCACACGGCAAATTCCTGAAACCGCCCCGGTTCCCGGCTGGCCCCGGACATGGGGCAACCGGAAGGATATAGGCTGAGCTTACTGCTTACCGTTCGAATTGATGTAATCAATCGCTTGTTGCACGGTCGTGATCTTTTCGGCCTCTTCGTCGGGGATCTCGGTCTCGAATTCGTCTTCGAGCGCCATGACCAGTTCGACCATGTCGAGCGAATCGGCACCGAGGTCGTCAAGGAAGGAGGATTCGTTCTTGATCTCGGCTTCGTTCACGCCAAGTTGTTCAGCGACGATCTTCTTGACGCGCTGTTCGATGCTTTCCATGCAGATCTCCAAATGGGAAAAATCCCGCGAATTATAGCCAAGCGCAGAGTACTGCAAACGCCAGGCCGTGACAAAAATAACACCGCGCACTTTGATCTGTCGCCCGCCGGGCGCAGGAAAACCGGTGTGCGGCGTTTCCGGATGAACCGCGCGTTGCCGTGCCGGTTGTGCGGCGCCGGCGCGGCGGCCTGGGCCGCCCGCGCGTTTCGTGACTTATTGCATGTACATCCCGCCGTTGACGTGCAGGGTGGTGCCGGTAATGTAACCCGCCTGCGGCCCGGACAAAAAGGCCACCGCATGGGCGATGTCCGTGGGCGAACCCAGCCGGCCCAGCGGAATCTGCTGCAGCAGCGCGGCGGTCTGGTTCTCGCCCAGCGCGCGCGTCATGTCGGTGTCGATGAAGCCCGGCGCGACGCAATTGACGGTGATGTTGCGGCTGCCCAGCTCGCGCGCCAGGGCGCGCGACATACCGGCGACGCCGGCCTTGGCGGCGGCGTAGTTGGCCTGGCCGGCATTGCCGCTGGAACCCACCACGGAGGTGACGTTGATGATGCGTCCCCAACGGGCCTTCATCATGTTGCGCAACACGGCGCGCGACAGGCGGAAGACCGACGCCAGGTTGGTGTCGATGACCGCGGACCAATCGTCGTCTTTCATGCGCATTGCCAGCGTATCGCGGGTGATGCCGGCATTATTGACGAGGATGTGCGGACCGCCGCCTTCCTTGCCGAGCGCGTCGATGAGCGCGTCGCAGGCCTCGGCGTTGGTCACGTCCAGCACCACGCCGCGGCCGCCGAACGGCGCCAGCGCCTCGGTGATGGCGGCGGCGCCCGATTCGGAGGTGGCGGTGCCGACGACCACCGCGCCGCGCGCGGCCAGTTCCTGGGCGATGGCGCGGCCGATGCCGCGCGTCGCGCCGGTGACCAGGGCGATCTTGCCCTGCAGTTCGATCGAGGTGTTTTCCATGGTCTTAATTTCCGTTGACCGCGGCCAGCGCGGCCTCAAGCGAGGCCGGATCCGTGATGGCCAGGCCGGTGAGCTCGGGGTCGATGCGTTTGGTCAGGCCGGCCAGCACCTTGCCCGGCCCGCACTCGATGACGTGGGTCACGCCCTGCGCTTTCATGGCGCGCAGCGTCTCGACCCAACGCACAGGATACCATGCCTGGCGCACCAGCGCATCCCGGATTGCCCCGGGTTCCGTCGGCGAGGCGACATCGACGTTGTTGATGACCGGGATCTGCGGCGCCGCCACGTTGACCGCGGCCAGCGCGCCCGCCAGCACGTCGGCGGCGGGCTTGAGCAGGCTGGAGTGGAACGGCGCGGACACCGGCAGCAGCAGCGCGCGCTTGGCGCCCGCGGCCTTGGCCAGTTCGCAGGCACGTTCGACGGCGCCCTTGTGGCCGGCGATCACGACCTGCGCCGGCGCGTTGAAGTTGACGGCTTCGACCACTTCGCCCTGGGCTGCCCCGGCACACGCGGCGCGCACGGCATCATCGTCCAGGCCGAGAATGGCGGCCATGGCGCCCGTGCCGACAGGCACCGCGGCCTGCATGGCGTCGGCGCGCACGCGCACCAGGCGCACGGCGTCTTCCAGCGCCAACGAGCCGGCGGCCGTCAGCGCGGCGTATTCGCCCAGGCTGTGGCCGGCGACGACGTCGGGATTGCGGCCACCCGCCGCGCGCCAGGCCGCGAAGAACGCGACGCCGGCCGTCAGCATGGCGGGCTGGGTGTTGGTGGTCAGGTTGAGCTGTTCGATGGGGCCCTGCGCGATCAGCGCGCCCAGGTCCTGGCCCAGCGCCTGCGAGGCGCGCGCCACGGTATCGGTCACGGCGGCGACGCCGGCCCAGGCATCCAGCATGCCGACGGCCTGCGAACCCTGGCCAGGAAAGACAAAAGCGATTTTCATGTTCGACCGTGTGGAGTGATTCTGAGTCTGTGGAATGTCGGACGCGGCATCCGGGCGGGCGCGGCAATCCGCGTCCCGGCCGGACACGCCCTTACATGCGGGCCAGTACCGAACCCCAGGTGAATCCGCCGCCCACGCCCTGCATCAGCACGAGCTGGCCCGGCTTGACGCGGCCATCGCGGCGCGCGGCGTCAAGCGCCAGCGGCACGCTGGCAGCGGAGGTATTGGCATGGCTGTCGACGGTGATGACAACCTTCTCGACCGGCACGGCAAGCTTGCGCGCCAGGAAATTCAGGATGCGGACGTTGGCCTGATGCGGCACCAGCCAATCGACTTCACTGATGTCGACGCCGGCTTCGGCGCAGGTGTCGCGGGCGGAGCGGTCCAGCACCGTGACGGCCTGCTTGAACACCGCCTGGCCGTCCATGCGCAGGAACGGATCGCCGGTGACGTCGCCATAGGCCACGTTGCCCGCGGCGCTGAGGATCTTCATCTGGCTGCCGTCGGCATGCAGCTGGGCGGCCAGGATGCCGGGCTTGTCGGAGGCCTTGAGCACCACCGCGCCGGCGCCGTCGCCGAACAGCACGCAGGTGCTGCGGTCGTTCCAGTCGAGGATGCGCGAGAACACTTCGGCGCCGATCACCAGGGCGCAACGCGCGCGGCCGGCGCGGATGAAGCTGTCGGCGGTGGTCAGGGCATAGACGAAGCCGCTGCACACGGCCTGCACGTCGAAGGCGGCAGACCCCTTGGCGCCCAGGTTGGCCTGCACCAGGCAGGCGGTGCTGGGAAACACGAAATCGGGCGTGGACGTAGCCAGCACGATCAGGTCAACCTCGGAGGCATCGACACCCGCATCGGCCAGCGCGCGGCGCGAGGCCTCGGTCGCCAGCTGGCTGGTGGTGACGCCGCGTTCGGCGAGGTGGCGCTGGCGGATGCCCGTGCGCTCGACGATCCACTCGTCGGAGGTGGCGATATCGCGCGTCGCCAGCTCCGCGGCCAGGGCGTCATTCGAAACCACACGTTCCGGCAGGAAGCTGCCGGTGCCCGCGATCACGGAATATTTCATTGCGGTATCCATCAAGCGGTGTCTCCAGCCGCGCCCGGCTCGAGCGCCGGAGCACCCGAGGCAGACTGGACGCGCTGGTTGAGCTGCGCGACCGTCTGTGCGGTGCGCTCCAGCAGTTTACTCACGACGGCTTCGCGCGCCCGTTGCAGCGCGAACCCGAAGGCGTAGACATCAGCCGAGCCGTGGCTCTTGATGACCACGCCACGCAGGCCCAGCAACGCCGCGCCGTTGTAGCGGCGGTTGTCGACGCGATTGCGCAAGCGGTTCAGCACCGGCTTGGCCACGGCGCCGGCCAGCAGCGTGATCAGGTTGCGTTTGAACTCTTCGCGGATGACGCTGGACAACATCTTGGCCAGGCCTTCCACGGACTTGAGCACGACGTTGCCGACGAAACCGTCGCAGACGACGACGTCGACCGTACCCTTGAAAATGTCATTGCCTTCCACGTTGCCGTAGAAGTTCAGGGGACTGGCGCGCAGAAGCTCGGCGGCTTCCTTGACGACCTCGTTGCCCTTGATGACTTCTTCGCCGATGTTGAGCAAGCCCACGGTGGGGTTGTCGCGATGGTCCACCGCCTGCGACAGCGCGGCGCCCATGATGGCGAATTGCAGCAGGTGCTCGGCCGTGCAGTCCACATTCGCGCCCAGGTCCAGCACCGTGGTGGCGCGGCCCGTCTGGTTCGGAATGGACGTGGCGATCGCCGGCCGGTCAATGCCGTCCAGCGTCTTGAGCACATAGCGTGAAATGGCCATCCACGCGCCGGTGTTGCCGGCGGAAATGCAGGCGTCGGCATTCCCGTCCTTGACGGACTGGGCGGCCAGGCGCATGGAGGAGTCTTTTTTGCGGCGCAGGGCGACCTCGACCGGGTCGTCCATGGTGACGACTTCGGAAGCCGCCACGATCTCGAAGCGATCACGCTCGACGCCGCGGTGCTCGGAGAGCGCCGCTTCGATGGCGTCGGGAAGCCCGACCAGCAATAGCCGGATGTCCGGAAATTGCCGGGCGAACTCGATCGCAGCCGGAATCGTGACGGGCAGACCGAAGTCTCCGCCCATACAGTCTATGGCGATGCGTATCACGGGTGCCAGGTATCAGCGCTCAGCCGAATTGGTCCGAGTACGAGTTCGGCCCGGGGGCCTTATTCGTCGGCCTTGGTCTTCAGGACCTTGCGGCCACGGTAGAAGCCGTTGGGGCTGATGTGGTGACGCAGGTGCGTTTCGCCCGTGGTCGGTTCGATAGCCGTCGACGGATTCACCAGAAAATCGTGCGAGCGGTGCATACCGCGCTTGGACGGGGACTTCTTGTTTTGTTGAACAGCCATGATGACTCCTAGAAACGGGGCGCATTGTACGCGATGCGGCCCGATGTTGATCTCAATCTTTGTGCTTCAGTTGTTCCAGCACCGCAAACGGCGACGGACGCTTGACAACGGGCTCTTGGGGAGCTTCGCTGTCCTTGGCCTGCGCGCCCGGGCATACATCATGCTTGGGCACATACGGAACGCTCAGAATGAGCTCATCTTCGATCTGGGCCAACAGATCGAAATGATGCGAACCCACCACCTTTTCAGGCTGGTTGGACACAAAACCTTTTCCTGCGTTTCCTGCTTCCTCGCCGTCCTCATCCTCGTCGTCGAAACCCGCGGCGTGACCGCCGGAGGCAAAGCCGTCGTCGAGGTCGGCTTCGGACTTGACCAGTTGCAGCAGGACCTCGCTGTCCACCGGATAGGCGAACGGCTCATTGCACCGCTGGCACACCACGACCGGATTCGCCCGCACATGAATGTGCAGGAGCGGCTGACCTTGCAGCAACCCGGCCTTGCCCATCTCGCCGCGCACGGACCACGTCACGAGGCCGGCCTCACCCGCCGGTTGCTCGGGAAGTCCGTCAACCGCGCGCGTCAACCGCACAAGAGGTATGGTGCCTTGCGCTTCCTTGCCCGAATGGGCGAATGCGAATGCGTCGATGGGCTTGATGTTCTGTCCTTTCGCACAAGACCGCCGGGCATGCGCATCGCGCACAACCTGCTCATCCCGTGCATTCGCGGCCATCCCAGGGCGCCAAACCGATGACTCGCGCCGGGGTTGCGCCCCGCCCAAAAGTCATGCTGCCCTGCAAAAATGCCGCAAAACGTTAGATAATACTGTGACTTACGTCCCAGCGTCAAATATCGCATGCCCTCACAACCCAGCCTGATCCTCGCTTCCAGCTCGCGCTACCGCAAAGAACTGCTCAGCCGCCTGCGCCTGCCCTTTACCGCCATTTCGCCGGATGTGGACGAAACGCCACAACCGGGCGAATCCCCCGAAGCGCTGGCGCTGCGCCTGTCGGTCGCCAAGGCCATGGTGGTGGCGTCCGCGCATCCGGGCAGCATCGTGATCGGCTCGGATCAGGTGGCGACCGTGGACGGCCAACCCATCGGCAAGCCTGGCGACTTTTCGCGCGCCCAGGCGCAATTGCGGGCACTTTCCGGGCAGATGGTGGAATTTCACAGCGCGTTGGCGGTCACGGACGGTCAACGGGTGGAAAAAGCCGACATCGTCACGCGCTGCCGCTTCCGGCGCCTGTCCGACCAGGCCATCGACGCCTATCTGCGCGCAGAGGAACCCTACGATACCGCAGGCAGCGCCAAGGCGGAAAGCCTGGGCATCGCCCTGATGGAAAGCATCCAGAGCGACGATCCGACCGCCATCATCGGCCTGCCGCTAATCGCCCTGACCACCATGCTGGCCGGGTTCGGGCTCGACCCGCTGGCGGCGCCGGGAGCGCCCGCATGAGCGGCTCGCTGCACCTGATCCCCGTGGGGCTGGGCGAGGCCGCCCTGGAAAGCTGGCTGCCCGCCGACGCGCGCGCCCGGGCCGGCAGCCTGGACACCTACATCGCCGAGAACGCCAAGACGGCGCGCGCCTTCCTCAAGCTGGTGGGCACCACCCGGCCGCTGCAGGAAATCACCATCCACACGCTCAGCGACAAGACCGACGCCGCCGAGATCGGCGCCTGGCTCGAGCCGGTGCGCCGCGGCGCCGACATCGGCCTGGTGTCCGAAGCCGGCTGCCCGGCGGTCGCCGACCCTGGCGCCAAGGTGGTGGACGCCGCCCACCGGCTGGGCATCACCGTCAAGCCCTGGGTCGGCCCCTCCTCCATCCTGCTGGGCCTGATGGCCAGCGGCCTGGACGGCCAGCGCTTCGCCTTCCACGGCTACGCCCCCGTGGACGCCAGCGAGCGCGCCAAACAGCTCAAGGCCTGGGAACAGCACTCCGCCCGGCACAACCAGACGCAACTGCTGATCGAAACCCCCTACCGCAACGCCGCCATGTTCGCGACGCTGCTGGCCAGCCTGAAGGGCGACACCAAGCTGTGCGTGGCCCGCGCGCTGACCACCGCCGACGAATGGATCGCCACGCGCACCATCGCCGACTGGAAAAAGCAGCCCGCCCCGCAGCTGGACAAGATGCCCACCCTGTTCCTGTACCTGGCGCGCTGACCATGATCCGAATTGCCGCCGTATTCCTGGCCCTCGCGGCCCTGGCCGGTTGCGCCCAGCGCGGCCCCGCCGGCCTGAACCTGGACACCTCGGTCACCGCGGCCAGCCAGAGCAGCCGGGTGCGTTTCGTCGTGGTGCACTACACCTCGACCGACGACGCCGTATCGATGAAGCTGCTGTCGCAGGGCAAGGTCAGCGCCCACTACCTGATCGATACCTCCGGGCGCGCCCACCGGCTGGTCGATGAAACCCGCGCCGCCTGGCACGCCGGCGAAAGCGCCTGGTACGGCCTGAACGCCATGAACAGCACCTCGATCGGCATCGAGATCGTCAACCCGGGGTGGACCGACGGCACCGACGGCAAGCCGCAATGGCATGCCTACGGCGACCGCCAGATCCGCGCCCTGACCATCCTGTTGCGCGACATCATCCAGCGCAACGGCATCACGCCCGAGAACGTGGTGGGCCACAGCGACATCGCGCCCCAGCGCAAGGTCGATCCGGGCCCGCTGTTCCCCTGGAAGCAATTGGCCGCGGCCGGCATCGGCCGCTGGTACGACGAAGCCGGCGCCGCCGCGCACCTGGCGCGCCTGCAGGCGCAGGGCACGCCCGACGTCGCCTGGTTCCAGCAACAGTTGCAGCGGCTGGGCTACACCACGCCGCAGAGCGGCACACTGGATCGCGCCACCATCAATGTGCTGGCGGCCTTCCAGATGCACTACCGCCCCGCCCTCCACGACGGTCAGCCCGACGCCGAGACGGCGGCGATCCTGCTGGCCATGCTGTAGCCGGACGGTGCGCGCCGCTCAACCCGGGCGGCGGCGCCACCAGGCGGCCAGCCGCCAGCCCAGCAGCAGCGCCAGCGCCGCGGCGTACAGGATCGGCTGCGACAGGTCGTTCTTGCCGGCCTTGTGCCACCAGTAGTGCAGCACCGCCAGCAGGCCGATCAGGTAGATGGCGCGGTGCAGCTGCTGCCAGCGCCTGCCCAGCTTGCGCATGGCCCATTGGGTCGAGGTGGCCGCCAGCGCCGTCATCAGCACGAAGGCGGCGAACCCCACGGTAATGAAGGGCCGCTCGCCGATGTCCTGCAGCATGGCCGCCGGATCGAAGCCGCGATCCCACCAGACCCAGGCCATGAAATGCATGGCGCCGTAGAAGAACGCGAACAGGCCGCACATGCGGCGCAGGCGCACCAGGGCCGGCTGGCCGGTCAGGCGCCGCAGCGGCGTGATCGCCAGCGTCACAAGCAGGCATACCAGCGTCCAGGTGCCCGACGAGCGGGTCAGGAATTCCACCGGGTTGGCGGTCAGCCCATTGGTGAAGCCCAGCCAGATCCAGCGCGCGAACGGCGCCAGGCCCAACAGGAACAGCCAGGGCTTGAGGCGCCCCACCGCGCGCGCCGACCACTGCGGCTTGCGCGGCGCGGCCACGGCGGCGCCATCAGCCACGGGCGGCTTCAATAGTTGGCCTTCAGATCCATGCCCTGGTAGAGCGACGCGACCTGATCGGCGTAACCGTTGAACATCAGGGTCTTGCGCTTGGGCGTGAACAGGCCGTCCTCGCCGATGCGGCGCTCGGTCGCCTGGCTCCAGCGCGGATGCGGCACGGTCGGATTGACGTTGGCATAGAAGCCGTATTCCTGCGGCGCGGCCTTGACCCACGAGGACACCGGCTGCTTTTCCACCAGGCGGATCTTGACCAGCGACTTGCCCGACTTGAAGCCGTACTTCCAGGGCACGGCCAGCCGCAACGGCGCGCCGTTCTGGTTGGGCAGCACCTTGCCGTAGACGCCGAACACCAGCATGGCCAGCGGATGCATGGCCTCGTCGATGCGCAGGCCCTCGACATAGGGCCAGTCGAGGATGGCGGCGCGCACGCCCGGCATGTTCTCGCGCTGCACGGCGGTCACGAATTCCACGTACTTGGCATTGCCGGTGGGCTCGACCTGCTTGAGCAGCGCCGACAGCGAGTAGCCGACCCACGGGATGACCATGGACCATCCCTCGACGCAGCGCAGCCGGTACACGCGCTCTTCCATGGGCGCCAGCTTGAGCAGCTCGTCGATGTCGAAGGTGCGCGGCTTGCCGACCTCGCCCTCGACGCTGACCGTCCACGGACGGGTCTGCAGCTTGCCGGCGTTGGACGCGGGCTCGCCCTTGTCGACGCCGAATTCGTAGTAGTTGTTGTAGGACGTGATATCAGCGAAGGACGTCTGCTTGTCCATGACGCTGAATGCCGCGTTGGGCTGGCCCGCCAGGCCGCCGGCAGCCGCGCCCTGGGCGAAGGCGCTGCGCGCCGCCCAGCCGGACAGCCCCAGCCCCGCCGCCGCCACGCCCGCGCGCAGGATCAGGTCGCGGCGCGAGCGCCAGACCGCCTCGGTAGTGATGTCGGACGGAACGATGTCATCGGGCCTGCGTATCAACATGGGGATTCTCCTGGGGGCCGGCGCGTGGATTCGCGTCGCTGCCGCCCCGCTCAAACCGTGGACGTTTCGCGACCCCATGATATTCCGCCGGACTGGCCGACGGCGATCAGCAATAGACCGCCCCACCCGCCGGGCGTTCCCGGCGGGACCGACGCCTCGGCCGTCAGGCGGCGGCCAGGGCCCGGCTGAGCAGCCATTCGCGCACCAGCGGCACGCTTTCCAGCACCGCCTGCGGGCCGCAACCCTCAAGTTCCTTCAGGGTATGCGCGCCGTAGGTCACGCCCAGGCCGTGCACGCCGGCGTTGGTGGCCATCTGCATGTCGTGGGAAGTGTCGCCCACCATCACCACGCGGGCCGGATCGACATCCAGCTCGCTCATCAACTCGTGCAGCATGGCCGGATGCGGTTTGCTGAAGGTCTCGTCGGCGGTGCGGGTGGCGTCGAACATGGGGCCCAGGCCGGTCGCGGCCAGGGCGCGGGTCAGGCCGACCCGGCTCTTGCCGGTGGCGACAGCCAGGCGCACATCGCGCTCGGCCAGCGCCGTCAGCAGCTCGGGGACCCCCTCGAACAGGCGCAGTTCGGGGTCGCGCAGCAGGTAATGGGTGCGGTAGCGCTCGAGAAAGCGCGGCAGCATCGCCTGGGTCAGCTGCGGCACGGCGCGGCGCAGCGCGCTTTCCAGCGACAGCCCGATCACCCAGCTGGCGTCGGAGGCCGACGGCACGGGCAGCTCCAGGTCGCGACAGGCGCCCTGGATGGCGGCCACGATGCTGTGCGTGGAATCCATCAGGGTTCCGTCCCAGTCAAAAACGACCAGCGAATACGACATATCAGACCGACTCCAGTTGTTTCAGTATTTTCCGGCAGGCGGGCGGCAATTCGGCGGTCAGCGTCATCGGCTCGCCCGTCAGCGGATGGTTCAGGGTCAATTGGTGGGCATGCAGGAACATGCGGCCAAAGCCCATGCGCGAGAACTCGGCGCGGACCTCGTCGTGGCCGTACTTGTCGTCACCCACGATGGGAAAGCCGCTGGCCGCCAGGTGCACGCGGATCTGGTGGGTGCGCCCGGTGCGCAGTTCCGCGTCCACCAGGCTGTAGCGGCCGAAGCGCTGCTTGAGCGTGATGATGGTGTGGGCGGTCTGGCCGTCGGGATCGACCTTGACGCGGCGTTCGCCGGACTGGGTGGTCCATTTCGACAGCGACAGCTTGATGTGCTGGCGGTCGTTGACCCAGTCGCCCTCGACCAGCGCGTAATAGTGCTTGTCGCTGCGCCCCTCGCGCAGCATGGCGTGCAGGGCCAGCAGCGCGCTGCGCTTCTTGGCGACCATCAGCAGGCCGGAGGTCTCGCGGTCGAGCCGGTGCACCAGCTCCAGGAACTTGGCCTCGGGACGGGCGGCGCGCAGTTGCTCGATCACGCCGAAGGACACGCCGCTGCCGCCGTGCACCGCCACGCCGGCGGGCTTATCCACCACCAGCATCGCGTCATCCTCGAACACCACCGGGAATTCGGCGGCCGGCACCGGCTTGGGCTTGCCCGGGTCGGGCAGGCGCAGCGGCGGAATGCGGACCATATCGCCTTCCGCGACCCGATAGTCGACCGAGATGCGTCCCTTGTTTACCCGGACCTCGCCGCCACGGATGGCCTTGTAGATGTGGGTTTTGGGGACGCCCTTGCACAGGCGCATCAGGTAATTATCCAGGCGCTGGCCGGCGTGTTCGGCCCCCACTTCCACCATGCGGACGGAGGGGGTGGCCATAGGGGAGGAAGTTTCTTTGCGCATTGCGGAAAGCGACATATAATCGGGACAGCCTTAAGGGGCTGAATCAGCCGCTGGCGTAGAGATGCAACTCAAGTACGCAACTCCGTCGAGCGCGTGGGCCGCCATTGTACTGCCTGCTCATTCAACCCCTGGGTCATTTGGTCGCCGGCGCAACCGCGCCCTGCCGGATAGTGGTGTGGCATTCATTTTGCCCGCTGTCCCAGCAGGTCCGTTGCCTGCCGCAAGCGGCTTGAAGCACTGCAAGAATCGTCGCATATTTAAAGCACCAGCTGCGCGTCGGCAACCAATCCGGCCGCAACTGCCGTTCACAGCACATTTCCGTCAAACCACATTCAGTGAAGCTGACCCTCCTGCTGAAAGAACCCCGTGCCCCACGGCACGACGTGCCCGCCTGACCCGCGGCGGATACGCCTGGGCGCCGCCCAGGTACGGTCCGCATCTTCTTGCCCGCTTCAGCCGCAACCCGAGTGGCCCGAGGTCACGCGCCGATATCGGCGCGTCATGACAACGGAGAAACCCTCTCATGAAGCGCATGCTGTTCAATGCGACGCACCAGGAAGAATTACGCGTCGCTATCGTCGATGGGCAAAAACTCATCGACCTCGACATCGAGACTGCCGGCCGCGAACAACGCAAAGGCAACATCTACAAAGGTGTCATCACCCGGATCGAACCCGGCCTCGAAGCCTGCTTCGTCAACTACGGCGAAGACCGCCACGGCTTTCTTCCCTTCAAGGAAGTGGCCCGCAGCTTCTTCAAGGAAGGCGTCGACGTCCGCACCGCCCGCATCCAGGACGCCCTGCGCGAAGGCCAGGAACTGATCGTCCAGGTTGAAAAGGAAGAGCGCGGCAACAAGGGCGCCGCCCTGACCACGTTCATCTCGCTGGCCGGCCGCTACCTGGTCCTGATGCCCAACAACCCCCGTGGCGGTGGCGTTTCGCGCCGCGTCGAGGGCGAGGACCGCCAGGAACTGCGCGACACGATGGAGCAGCTCGAGCTGCCCCAGGGCATGAGCATCATCGCCCGCACCGCCGGCATCGGCCGCAACGTCGAAGAACTGCAATGGGACTTGTCGTACCTGTTGCAGCTCTGGACCGCCATCGACGGCGCCGCGCGCGACAACTCCGCGCCCATCCTGATCTATCTGGAATCGAGCCTGGTCATCCGCGCCATCCGCGATTACTTCTCGCCCGAGATCGGCGAAATCCTGATCGACACGGACGAAATCGCAGACCAGGCCACCGCGTTCATGAGCGTGGTGATGCCGGACAACGTCCAGCGCGTGAAGCGCTACCGCGACGACATCCCGCTGTTCTCGCGCTTCCAGATCGAACACCAGATCGAAACGGCCTACTCGCGCACGGTCACGCTGCCCTCGGGCGGCGCCATCGTCATCGACCACACCGAAGCGCTGGTGTCCGTGGACGTCAACTCGGCCCGCTCGACCCGCGGCGCCGACATCGAGGAAACCGCCCTGCGGACCAACTCGGAAGCCGCCGACGAAGTGGCCCGCCAGCTGCGCTTGCGCGACCTGGGCGGCCTGATCGTCATCGACTTCATCGACATGGAAGACAGCAAGAACCAGCGCGCCGTCGAACAGCGCCTGCGTGACGCCCTCCATTTCGACCGCGCCCGCGTCCAGATGGGCAAGATCTCGCGCTTCGGCCTGATGGAACTGTCGCGCCAGCGCCTGCGTCCGGCCCTGAACGAAGGCTCGCACATCACCTGCCCGCGCTGCAACGGCACCGGCGTGATCCGCGACGCCGAATCCAGCGCCCTGCACGTCCTGCGCCTGCTGCAGGAAGAAGCCATGAAGGAAAACACCGCGGCGGTCCACGCCCAGGTGCCGGTCGACGTGGCGACCTACCTGCTGAACGAAAAGCGCGCCGACATCACCAAGATGGAAGCCCGTCTGAAGGTCAACCTGGTGCTGATCCCCAACAAGCACCTGGAAACGCCGCACCACCACATCGAGCGCCTGCGCCACGACGATCCGCGCCTGGAAGAAGTGAAGACCAGCTTCGAGCTGGTCGAAGCGCCCGCCACGGACGCCCCCTGGCAGCCGCGCGAAAGCGAGATCAAGGCCCGTCCGGAAGCGCTGGTCAAGGGCATCACGCCCTCGCAGCCGGCTCCCGTGTCGACCCCTGCCCCGACGCCCGCCCCCGCGGCCGCGCCGGCGCAATCGGGCGGCCCCGGCCTGCTCAAGCGCCTGTTCGGCTGGCTGACCGGCAACAGCGAGCCCGCCAAGGCCGCGCCCGCCGCCCAGGAAGAGACCGGCGCCAAGCGCGCCGCGTCGCCGGCCCGCGGCAAGGGCCGCAGCGGCCACGACGGCCAGGAACGCCGCGGCGAACGCCACGGTTCCGACCGCAACCGCAACCGTCGCGGTGAATCCCGCGCCGAAGGCGCCGAGGGCAGCGAAGGCGGCCGTCCGCATATCCGCGGCAACCGTCGCCCCGAAGGCGAACGCGGTGAACGCCAGGAACGCGGCGAGCGCCACAACCGCAACGAGCGTGGCGACCGCGATCAGGCCGTGCAGGCCGCGCAAGCCTCGAACCGTCCCGACATCGCCCCGGAAGCCGCTGGCGATGACGCCGGCGCCGGCCGCAACCGCCGTCGCGGCCGTGGCCGCAACCGCCGCGAGGAAGGCCAGGCCGACGCGCCGATGAGCGATCAGGAAAGCATGGTGGCCGCACTGGCCCAGACGGTCGCCACAGCGCTGCCTGAAGCCAAGCTGCCCGCCGCCGACGCCGCGGCCGAGCAGGCCGATGCCGTCGAACAGACCGCCGATGGCGTGCCTACCGCGGAAGGCGCCGAAGCCGGCGCCGATCCGGAACGCAAGCGCCGCCGCCGCCGCAGCCGTCGTGGCCGCCGCAGCCCGGACGAAGCCGGCCTGGCTGGCAGCGACGAGCAGCAGGAAGATGGCATCGACGACGAAGCCGGCGAGCCGGCCTCGGACGTGACCGCCGCGCCCGCGCCGGTGGCCGCCGCTCCGGTGGCATCGCAAGCCGAAACGGCCCCGGCCGAGGCGCAAGCCCCGACCCAGCCGGTCGAGGCCGCGCCGGTTCAAGCCGAGCAGGCTCCCGCTCCGGCGGCCGAGCCCGTGGTCGAGCCGCAGCCCGTGCAGGCCGCCGCGCCCGAAGTGACCGCGCCGGTGGCCGTCGAGCCCGCCAGCCAGGTCTCCGAGCCCGCCGTGCCCGCCACGGCGCCGGTGGAAGCCGCCACGGCCGAACCGGTCGTCGAGCCCATCGTGACGGCGCCCCCCGCCGCGCCGGCCGAACCGGTCGCCGCTCCGGCTCCGGTTGCTGCCCCGGCTCCGGTTGCTGCCCCGGCTCCGGTTGCCGCTCCGGCGCCGGTCGCCGCGCCCGTGGCCGCCGCGCCGGTCAGCGCCCAGCCCATCGTGGTGCCGGCAACGGCTCCGTCGGCCAAGGCCCAGGCCCTGCACGAAGTGGTCAACGCCGCCGGTCTGCAGTGGGTGGAAACCGACCCTGAGCGCCACGCGCAGACGCAGCTGCGCATCGCCGCCGCGCACACGCCGGTGCGCCTGGGCCGCGAGCGCAAGCCGGTGGCGCAGGTCTCGAACGAACCCCTGGTTCAGGTCGAAACCCGCCACTGAAGCAAGCCGCGCAAGCAAAAGCCCCCATCGAATGATGGGGGCTTTTTTTTTCAGATCACGCACCTACGTTCGACAACCTGCTCGACCGCCTCTGCTTCGGGGGCCGGCGAGCAACGCTGGCAGTTGCCGGCGGTCAGCTCGCGCAGCGCGCATTCATCGCGCTTCCGGCCAAGTCTTCAGAACGCGCACACCTTCGGTTCCAGCCCCGGGCCAAAGCTGGATCACGTATCGGTCATCTCCTTCCAGGCCATCTTCATCGAGCGTGTCGAGGCCGGAAAAACTGGCACGCACGCCGAGCGGCCCCACCGTCACGGGAAGTCGCGGCGCGGTGGGCGCGTAATCCGTCAAGCCGGCCAGCACGAGTTGACCCGAGGGACAATCGAACCGGGCCTCGACAACGTGTTGGTAGGCATCGAGATCGGGAGCGGGACGCTGATCGTGCCATTCAACGCGGATCGGCACGGTCATATTGCGCGCTGTCTGGAGGACGACGGCATAGGGCCCGACCATGAGGCGGCGGGCCAACACCTCATCGGTGTAATCGTCAGGCAGGTCGGGATGCCCCTCATCGTGCAGGTAGAGCTGGAAATAGTCGGCGAAGAGCTCGCCTTGATAGAGTATCGAGGATGCCGTTGGACGAGCGGCCATGGGCTGTGTCATCGTGATCACTCCGGTTCGCGAACCCTCAATGGGTGAAAGGCGGCATGCCCCGCCTGGAAATACGCCGCGAATCGCCGGGGCATGGCGCGCACCGTGGTCGAAAAAAACCCTCGTCGCCGAGGGTTTTCGTTTGTCAGGCCGGATCGCGCAGCGATCAGAACTGGTACGTGTAGGTCAGCTGCACCATGTCCAGGCCCGGGTTCGGGCGCTTGATGCTGGCGTTGGAGAAGTGCGAGTAGCGCACGCCGATGCGGTTGTTCGGCGTCAGCAGGAAGCCCATGCCGACGTGGTCGCCGAACTGGAAGGCGGTGCTGATGTTCTCGTCGGCGAAGCGGGTGCGCGAGAACACGGTGGCGCCGATACCGGCTTCGAGGTAGAAACGCTCGCCGGTCCACCAGCGGAACATCGGGATGGCGTTCAGTTGCCAGACGCTGCTCGGCGAACGATCGCCGTCAGCCCACCAGTACGAAGCGCCGAATTCCGGCGTCAGGTCGAGGCGGCCCCAGTTGCCGCCGAATTGGTACGTCCAGATCGACGGGGTTTCGTAGTTCAGCGTCAGGCGCTGGTAGTGGTCACCGATACCGTAGTGCAGGCTCACGCCGCCCTGGGTGCCTTGAGACGACTGCGCGCTGGCAAGGGTAGCGCCACAGGCCAGGGCCAGACCGACAAGGCGGACGAGCATTTTCTTCTTGGTCGACTGCATTGGGAGCAACTCCGTATTTTGTTGGCACGAACACCCGGCAAAAATCACAGGTGACATCGAGTACTACAGAACATAGCAAAAACCGGGCCAGAAGGCTCGCAATATGTCGCAATAAGGCAACATAATCGATGGAAAACACTGTTCCGCTCGGCGGACGAAATGTTGTTGTCATGCTCCTGCCCGCGCGCACGTGAAAACGCCGCCGGCACGATGGCGCGGCGGCGTCCTGGTGGGCCTGCCCCGGACAGGAGGCGGCGGATCGATCAGGCGGCGGTGACGACGTCGGCCGGCTGATTGGTCAGCAGCGCCAGCAGGCGGGCGATTTCCTCGCGCAGCTGACGGCGGTCCACGACCATGTCGATGGCGCCCTTCTGCAGCAGGAACTCGGCGCGCTGGAAGCCTTCGGGCAGCTTCTCGCGCACGGTCTGTTCGATCACGCGCGGACCGGCAAAGCCGATCAGGGCCTTCGGTTCGGCGATGACCACGTCGCCCATGAAGGCGAAGCTGGCGGACACGCCGCCCATGGTGGGATCGGTCAGCACGCTGATGAACGGCAGGCCGGCCGCCGACAGGCGCGTCAGCATGGCGTTGGTCTTGGCCATCTGCATCAGCGACAGCAGGCTTTCCTGCATGCGCGCGCCGCCCGAGGCGGCCACGCAGATGAAGGGCGTCTTGTTGTCGAGCGCGGCCTGGGCGCCGCGCGCGAAGCGCTCGCCGACCACCGAGCCCATGGAACCGCCCATGAACTCGAATTCAAAGCACGCCAGCGTGGCGGGCACGCCGCGGATGGAACCGCTGACCACCACCAGCGCGTCGGTCTCGCCCGTCTGCTTGACGGCTTCGGCCAAGCGCTCGGGGTACTTGCGGGTGTCCTTGAACTTCAGCGTATCCACCGACCGCGTGGACTGGCCGATCTCGACCCGGCCTTCGAGGTCGAGCAGCGACTCGATGCGAGCGCGGGCGCCGATGCGCATGTGGTGGTCGCACTTGGGGCAAACGTGCAGGTTGGCCGCGAGATCTTCGCTGTACAGCACCGTTTCGCACGACGGGCATTTCACCCACAGGCCTTCCGGCACGCGGCGGGCGCCGCTGTCGCTGGTCTTGTTGATGCGAGGCGGCAGGAGTTTTTCGATCCAGCTCATTGTTTGTTCATCCCGTAAGGAGGTCGCGCCAGGCCGTTCAGGCCGACGCGCTCTGTCGTTTTACTTGGTCCAGCGCCTGCCGGATGGTGCGCAGCCAGCCGCTGGCGGCGGCGACTGCGGCGTCGGTTTGCTGGGCGGCGGGGGCGTTGGCCACCGCCTGCTCCATGGTTTCAATCAGTTTGCTGCCGATGACGACCGCGTCGGCCACGGCGGCCACGCGCTGCGCGCTGTCGGCGTCGCGGATGCCGAAGCCCACGCCGACCGGAATGTCGCGCACGTGGCGGCGGATCACGGCCAGGCGCTCGGCCACGTTGTCGGTGTTGAGCGAGCCGGCGCCCGTCACGCCCTTGAGCGACACGTAGTAGACATAACCGCGGGCCACCTTGGCCACGGCCTGGATGCGGTCCTCGGTGGAGGTCGGCGCCAGCAGGAAGATCGGGGCGATGCCGTGGCGGCCGAGGGTTTCGGCGAACTCGACCACCTCTTCGGGCGGATAGTCGACCACCAGGACGCCGTCGACGCCGGCGGCTTCGGCACGGCGGGCGAATTCAGCCTGGCCCATGCGTTCGATGGGATTGGCGTAGCCCATCAGCACCACCGGCGTGGCCGTGTCGCGCTGGCGGAATTCGGTGACCAGGTCGAGCACGCGGCTCAGCCCCACGCCCTGGGCGATGGCGCGGTCGGCGGCGCGCTGGATCACCGGGCCGTCGGCCATGGGATCGGAGAACGGCACGCCCAGTTCCAGGACGTCGGCGCCGGCCTCGACCAGCGCGTGCATCAGGGGAACGGTGGCGGCGGGCGAAGGATCGCCGGCCGCGATGTAGGGGATCAGCGCCGCGGCGCGGCCGGATTCGGCGGTGCGCGCAAAGGCGGCGGCGATGCGATCGGAGCGGGTTGTCGTCATATCAGAGTTCGATACCAGCGCGTTCGGCGACGGTATGCATGTCCTTGTCGCCACGGCCCGACAGATTGACCAGGATGACCGCGTCGCGCGGCAGCGTGGCGGCCATCTTCACGGCCTGGGCGATGGCATGGGAGGATTCCAGCGCCGGCATGATGCCTTCGATGCGGCAGCAGTCGTGGAAGGCCTTGAGGGCTTCATCGTCGGTGATGCCGGCGTATTCGGCGCGGCCGGTATCCTTGAGCCAGGCGTGCTCGGGGCCGACGCCCGGGTAGTCCAGGCCGGCCGAGACCGAGTGCGTTTCCTGGACCTGGCCGTCGGCATCCTGCATGACGTAGGTACGGTTGCCGTGCAGCACGCCGACCTGGCCGGCGGCCAGCGACGCGGCATGCTTGCCGCTGTCCATGCCCTCGCCGGCGGCTTCGACGCCGATCAGGCGCACGTTCTCGTACGGAATGTAGGGGTGGAAGATGCCCATGGCGTTGGAACCGCCGCCGACCGCGGCCACGACGTAGTCGGGCTGGCGGCCGATGGCCTCGGGCATCTGCGTCAGGCATTCATTGCCGATGACGGTCTGGAAGTCGCGCACCATGCGCGGATAGGGGTCGGGACCCGCCACCGTGCCGATGATGTAGAAGGTGTTCTCGATGTTGGTGACCCAGTCGCGCATGGCTTCGTTGAGCGCATCCTTCAGGGTGCGCGAACCGGACGTGACCGGCACCACAGTGGCGCCCAGCAGCTTCATGCGGTAGACGTTGGAGGCCTGGCGGCGGACGTCTTCGCTGCCCATGTAGACCACGCATTCCATGCCGTAGCGGGCGGCCACCGTGGCCGTGGCCACGCCGTGCTGGCCGGCGCCGGTCTCGGCGATGACGCGCGGCTTGCCCATGCGCTTGGCCAGCAGGGCCTGGCCAATGCAGTTGTTGACCTTGTGCGCGCCGGTGTGGTTCAGGTCTTCGCGCTTGAACCAGATCTGGGCGCCGCCCAGCATTTCCGACCAGCGGCGGGCGTGGTAGACCGGGCTGGGGCGGCCGACGAAATGCTTGAGTTCGTAGTTGAACTCTTCCAGGAAGGCGGGATCGGTACGGTAGTGGTCATAGGCGGCGCGCAGCTCGTCGAGCGCGTGCATCAGCGTTTCCGCCACGAAAACACCGCCATAAGGACCGAAATGGCCCTGGGCATCCGGAAAATCGTAAGGTTTCACCAAGCATCTCCCCCGGTATCGCGGCCAACCTCTGCCGGCCGCAAATCCGGTTTGCAACCCGTCATTTTACCTGACGCCGGCCATGGCGGGGGTCGCCCCCGACCCGGCCGGGCGCCCCCCGGGGTGTCCCGGGCGGACGGCCCGGCTGGTCGCCCATGCCGGTCACCCTGGCCGGGTCGCCTCAGAGCGACTGGCCCATGCGGCGCAGGAACGTTTCGCAGGCGGCCAGCTGGTCGAGCGCGACGAATTCGTCGGGCTTGTGCGCCTGTTCGATGTGGCCGGGGCCGCAGACCACCGTGGGGATGCCGATGCCCTGGAACAGGCCGGCTTCGGTGCCGTAGGCGACCTTGCGGGTGGCGCGGTCCTCGGTCAGGGCGCGCACCAGCTGGGTGATGGCGGCTTCCTCGGAGGCCTCCAGGGCGGGCGCGGCGGCGCCGGTCTCGATTTCGATGCTGGCGCCGTCGAATTCGGCCTTCATGCGCGGCAGGAGCTCATCGCGCACGTATTTTTCGACTTCTGCCTGGATCTGGTCGGGTTGCATGCCCGGCAGGTTGCGGAATTCATAGGTGAATTCGCACAGTTCGGGAATGGTGTTGACCGCGATGCCGCCCCGGATCTGGTTGGTCGTCATGGTCGAGAACGGCACGTCGTAGAACTGGTCGTACGGGCCGTTGGCCTTGAAGCTGTCGGCCAGATCGCGGATGCGGCAGATCAGGCGGGCGGCGTATTCGATGGCGTTGCAGCCGCGCGGGGTCAGCGACGAGTGCGCCGCCTTGCCGTGCACCTTGCAGCGGAACAGGTTGATGCCCTTGTGCGCCACCACCACCTGCATGCCGGTGGGCTCGCCCACCACGCAGCCTTCGGGACGGATGCCGCGGTCGTGCAGGTCGGCCAGCATGTACGGCGCGCCGGCGCAGCCGACTTCCTCGTCGTAGGAGAACGCCAGGTGGATCGGCTTCTTGCGCGGCATCGCCAGGAATTCCGGCACCAGCGCCAGCGAGCCGGCGATGAAACCCTTCATGTCGCAGCTGCCGCGGCCGTACAGCAGGCCGTCTTTCTCGACCAGCTTGAACGGGTCGGTGCTCCAGTCCTGGCCGTCGACCGGCACCACGTCGGTATGGCCCGACAGGACGATGCCGCCCTGCTGGTTGCCGTCCTGCGCCGGCAGGGTGGCGAAGAGATTGGCCTTGGTGCGCTCGGGATTGTGCGCCAGCCATGCCTCGACGCCCTGGCCCTTGAGCCAGTCACGGACGGTCTCGATGAGGGCAAGATTGGAATTTCGGCTGGTGGTGTCGAAACCGACCAGCGTCTCCAGCCAGGTGCGCGCGTTCATGTAGCAACTCTCTCGGGGAAAAGAAGGAGTGTAAAGCCAGGACGCGTCCGCGTCCCGCGGTCGCGTGGCCGTCCGAGGCGGACACAGGCCTAGAATGACGCCATTCCAGCCGTAAACCCCCAAAGGAGAATCCGTGCAGCACAAAGCAGTTCCCACGCGCAACATCGTGGCGGCAGTCATTGGCAATGCCCTCGAATGGTATGACTTCCTGGTGTTCGCGTTCATGACGCCGGTCATCTCGAAATTGTTCTTCCCCACCGATCCCAGCGTTCCCGGCAGCGAGCTGAACGCCATCCTGATGACCACCGCGATCTTCGGCGTCGGGTTCTTCATGCGCCCCGTGGGCGGCATCATCCTGGGCCTGTATGGCGACAAGAAGGGCCGCAAGGCGGCGATGGTGCTGGTGACCTCGCTGATGGCCGTGTCCATCGCCCTGATCACCGTGGCGCCGACGTATCACGCGGCCGGCATCCTGGCCCCGATCTTCATCCTCATCGCGCGGCTGCTGCAGGGCTTCTCGGCCGGCGGCGAGTTCGGCACCTCGACCGCCCTGCTGATCGAGATGGCCCCCAATGGCAGGCGCGGCTTCTACGGCTCGTGGCAGATGGCCGGGCAGATGCTGGCGCTGCTGCTGGGCGCGGCCTGCGGCACCCTGATCACCGAGTTCTTCACGCAGGAGCAGATCGCGGCCTGGGCCTGGCGCCTGCCGTTCGCGTTCGGCCTGGTGATTGTGCCGATCGCCATCTATATCCGCCGCAACATCGACGAAACCGACGCCTTCAAGCAGATGAAGGAAGACGAGCGCCAGGCCGCCGCGCGCGGCGAGGTGCAACGCCTGAGCCTGGGCGAGATGGTGCGCGCCCACACGCGCGAAACCCTGATCGGCGTGGGCCTGGTGGTGACGGCGACGGTGTCGATCTACATCACCTTCACCTACCTGGTGACCTACTCGACCCAGATCCTGAAGCTGCCGCTGAACCAGACCTTCCTGGTGCAGATGGCGGGCGCGGCGCTGATGGTGCTGCTGACGCCGTTCATGGGCGCCTGGTCCGACCGCGTCGGCCGTCGGCCGCTGGTGATCGGTTCGCTGATCGGCTACCTGCTGGTGCTGTACCCGCTGTATCACTGGCTGTCGGACGCGCCGTCGATCGGCCGCCTGCTGACCGTGCAGATCGTGGTGTGCTTCTTCGTGTCGGCCTTCTTCGGCGTGTTCAGCACCGTCATGGCGGAGCTGTTCCCGGCGCGGGTGCGCTCGGTCGGGCTGTCACTGGCCTATAACGTGGCGGTGATGATCTTCGGCGGTTTCGCGCAGTTCATCGTGACCTGGCTGATCAAGACCACCGGCTCGCCGATGGCGCCGGCCTACTACGTGATGTTCGGCGTGGCGCTGGGCCTGGTGGCGTCGTTCTTCATGCGTGAACGCGCTCACGAGAACCTGGACCACTGAGCTTCGCCGGGATGCGCCCGGGCCTCGATGGCCCGGGCAGCCGCTTCCGCATTCTGTCCCGCGCGGCCTGCATCCGGGCTCCATCCCGGATGGCCTGCCTTGGGACCTCTCCCTCCAGGATGCCGCGCCGGGCTAGCGGCGCGCCGCCGACGACACGCCCGGCACCTCGGCCAGCGCATCGAGCGCGCGGGCCAGCGATTCGCCGCCGCGCACTTCCACCGTGAACACCATGTGGGCCAGCGACTGCCGGCTCTGCGTGTTCACGCCCACCACGTTCAGGCGCAGGCGCGCGAACACTTCGGACAGATCGCGCAGCAGGCCGGAACGGTCGTGCGCGCGCACGCTGATGTCGACCGGGTAGAACGTGTCGGCCGGGGTCTCGCCCCAGGCCACCTCGATCACCCGCTCGGGTTCGCGCGCGGCCAGCGCCAGGTAGCTGTGGCAGTCGCTGCGGTGGATCGACACGCCGCGCCCGCGCGTCACGAAACCGGCGATGGCATCGGGCGGCGCCGGACGGCAGCAGCGCGCCAGCTGCGTCAGCAGCGAGCCCACCCCCACCACCAGCACCCCGCTCTTGCCGCTCTTCTCGGCGCTGCCGGCGCTGGCGTGGCGCAGCGCCGCCGGCTGCGGCTCGACGGCCGGCCCCGGCTGCTGGAACACGGCATCGATCTGCCGCAGGCTGAATTCTTCCTTGGCCGCGGCGACATAAAGGTCGTCGGCGCGGGCAAAGCCGAGGTTCTGCGCCAGCTGTTCGAGATTGACGGCGGTCTTGCCGAGCCGCTGCAATTCCTTTTCGACCAGCGCCTGGCCTTGCGTGATGCGCTGCTGCAGTTCGATGGCGTTGAACCACATGCGCACCTTGGCGCGGGCCCGCGGGCTGGCCAGGAAACCGAGCTGCGGGTTGAGCCAGTCGCGCGACGGGCCGCCCGACTTGGCCGAGATGATCTCGACCGTCTGGCCGGTGGCCAGGCGCGTCTGCAACGGCACCATCTGGCCGTCGACGCGGGCGCCGCGGCAGCGGTGGCCCAGGTCGGTGTGCAGGTGATAGGCGAAGTCGACCGGCGTGGCGCCGGCCGGCAACTCGATCACGCGCGCCTGCGGCGTCAGCACGTAGATGCGCTCGTCCGTCGGCGCGGGCGCGGCGGCGGCGTGGCGGCTCTTGCCCGGGCCGGACCTGGCGGCGGCCGGCTTTGCCGTCTCGGGCGTGTCGGCGGCGGGCGCATCGCCCGCCTCGACGTCGCTGTTCCAGGCCAGCAGTTGGCGCATCCAGGCCAGTTGCCGGTCGTATTCGCTGGAGGCGGCCACCTGCCCGCCCTTGGCGCCGGCTTCCTTGTAGCGCCAGTGCGCGGCCATGCCGTACTCGGCGAACTGGTGCATCTCGCGGGTGCGGATCTGCACCTCGAACGGGCGGCCGTCGTCGTCGGCCACCACCGTATGCAGCGAGCGGTAGCCGTTGGGCTTGGGCCGCGAGATGTAATCGTCGAACTCGTCGGACAGCGGCGTCCACATCTCGTGGACCATGCCCAGCGCCGTGTAGCAGGCGCGCACGTCGTCGACGATGATGCGCAGCGCGCGCAGGTCGTACATCTGGGAGAAGTCCAGGCGCTTGACCCGCATCTTGTTCCAGATGCTGTAGATGTGCTTGGGCCGGCCGCTGACCTCGGCGTCGATGCCATGCTTGGCCAGCGCCGTCTGCAGGCGCTCGATGGCGCCGGCGATGAAGGCTTCGCGCTCGACCCGCTTTTCCTCGAGCAGGCGGGCGATCTGCTTGTAGCGGTCGGGCTCCAGGAAGCGGAACGCCAGGTCTTCCATTTCCCACTTGATCTGCCAGATGCCCAGGCGGTTGGCCAGCGGCGCGTACAGGTCGAGGGTCTCGCGGGCGAAGTCGGTCGAACAGGGAGTCTTGCTTTCGGCGTGCCAGCGCAGGGTCCGCAGGCGCGAGGCCAGGCGCATCAGGACGATGCGCAGGTCGGCCGCCATGGCCAGCAGCATCTTGCGCTGCATTTCCTTCTGCGAGCCGGTTTCCGCCACCGCGTCGCTGGCCTGCCGCGCCACCACGCCCAGCCGCAGCAGGGCCCGGGTGCCCTGGACCAGGCGCGCAACCTCGGCGCCGAAGGCCGTGGCGACCGGGTCGTTGCGCAGCGCGGGCGCCGGCACGGTCAGGTCGGTCGGCAAGGCCGCGAGCAGGGCCGCGGCGCGCGTGGCCGCATCGGTATGCAGGCCCGCCAGGATCCGCACCACGCCGGCGCCGTGCGAGGCCAGCGGTTCGCCCGTCAGGGCCTGCTGGCCCTCAAAGCGGGGAACCGACCAGGCCACCGCCTGGTCGATAAGCGCAAGGCCATCGGCGTCGAGCCCCGCCCCCGCCTCCTGTCGCCAGGAAGCGTCGAAAGGCGAAGGCGCATCAGGAACGGGCGGGGCGGACATCGCGGGAGTATTGCGGTTACGGTAATCGAAGATTCCGACACTCTACACTAGGAATCAACGCTGAAAACCCCGGCAACCACCGGGCACATATACAAGGAACCCAAGCTTATGTTGCGCTGGCTCAAGGGCCGGGGTGCGCGCGCCGCCGAGGTGGCGCAGATGCAGGCCCGGATCGCGCCCGAACTCTGGCGGCAGGTGCTGGACGCCCACCCCTTCCTGGCGGCGCTGGACGCCGATGAATCCGCGCAGTTGCTGGCGCGCTCGGCCTGGCTGCTGGCCAGCAAGACGATCAATGGCGCCCAGGGCCTGGAGGTCACCGACTTCATGCGGCTGTCTATCGCCGCCCAGGCCAGCCTGCCGATCCTGAACCTGACGCCCACGCTGTACGAGGGCTGGGACGAAATCATCGTGTATCCGGCCGGATTCCGCATCCCGCGCAAGCAGATGGACGAGGACGGCGTGATGCACGAATACCTGGAGGATGCCGCCGGCGAGGCCTGGGACGGCGGCCCGCTGGTGCTGTCCTGGGAGGACACGCAACTGTCCGAAGGCGGCTTCAACGTGGTGATCCACGAGTTCGCGCACAAGCTCGACCTGCAATCCGGCTTTGCCGACGGCATGCCGTCGCTGGCGGCGCACGGCGATCTCAAGCCGCGCGACTGGCGCCGCGTCCTGGACGACAGCCTGGACCGCTTCATCGCCGCGGTGGACGCGGTGGAGGCCGCCATTCCGCACGACGTGGATCCGGAAAGCGCCGAGGCCGACGCCTGGTACGGCCGCTTGCCGCTCGACCCTTACGCCGCCACCGACGAGGCCGAGTTCTTCGCCGTCAGTTCCGAGCACTTCTTCGTCGATCCCCACCCGATGGCCGAGGCGCTGCCGGAATGGTTCGGCCTGCTGCGCGCCTATTACCGCCAGGACCCCCTGGCGCGCTACGCATGAAACGGCTGCTGATCGTGTGGCACTCCCGCACCGGCGCGGCCCGCCAGATGGCCGAGGCCGCCGCCCGGGGCGCGGCCGCGGCGGCGGCGCTGCTGGAACAGCCGGACGAGCTGGCGGTGACGCTGCGCCGCGCCGCGGATGCCGGGGTGGACGAGGTGCTGGCCAGCGACGGCTTGCTGTTCTGCGCGCCGGAGAACCTGGCCAGCCTGAGCGGCGAAATGAAGGAATTCTTCGACCGCTGCTACTACGGCGCGCTGGACCGCATCGCCGGCCGCCCCTACGCCTGCCTGGTCAGCGCCGGCAGCGATGGCGCCGGCGCGGCGCGCCAGGTGGAGCGCATCTGCACCGGCTGGCGCCTGCGGGCCGTGGCTCCGCCGCTGATCGTCAACCTGGGCGCACAGACGCCGCAACAGATCGCCGCCCCCAAGACCGTCGCGCCGGCCGAGCTGGCGCGCTGCGAGGAAGCCGGCGGCCTGCTCGCGGGCCTGCTGCTGACGGCGGGGTGACGCCACGCGAAGCGTCCAGGAATAAAAAAAGCCCTCCGGCCTGCCGGAGGGCTTTTCATCGTGCGTCCGCGCCGATCAGGCGATGGCGGCGGTGACGACGATCTCGACCTTGAAGTCGGGGTTGGCCAGGCGGGCCTCGACGGTGGCGCGCGGGGGCGAGTTGCCGTCGGCGACCCAGGCGTCCCAGGCCTTGTTCATGCCGTCGAATTCCTTCATGTTGGCCACGTAGATCTGGGCCATCAGGATTTTGGTCTTGTCGGTGCCGGCTTCGGCCAGCAGGCGATCGATGGTGGCGAGCACTTGCTCGGTCTGGCCGGTGATGTCCAGCGTGGAATCGTCCGGCACCTGGCCCGCCAGGTACGCGACGCCGTTGTAGACGGCCATGTCCGACAGGCGCTTGGCGACGTGGAAGCGCTTGATGCTGCTCATGAATATTCCCCTAATGACGAGTTGCGGGTTGAACAATGCGAAGAATGGCGAACTTTACCCTGCCCGGGCCGGGCCCCGCTAGGCGGGCGGCAGCTGGAACACCTGGCGCAGATAGGCCAGGTAGGCCGGATCGTCGCACATGGTCTTCTCGGGCGCGTCGGACACCTTGGCCACCGGCTGGCCGTTGCAGCGGACCATCTTCATGACGATCTGCAGCGGTTCGTGGCCCAGGTCGTTGGTCAGGTTGGTGCCGATGCCGAACGAGACCTTGCAGCGCCCGGCGAACTGGCGCGCCAGTTCGATGGCGCGCGGGAAGGTCAGCGAATCCGAGAACACCAGCGTCTTGGCGCGCGGGTCGACGCGGTTCTTGCGGTAGTGCTCGAGCAGCCGCTCGCCCCAGACGAAGGGATCGCCCGAGTCGTGCCGCGCGCCGTCGAACAGCTTGCAGAAATACATGTCGAAGTCGCGCAGGAAGGCGTCCATGCCATAGACGTCCGACAGCGCGATGCCGAGGTCGCCGCGGTATTCCTTGGCCCACACCTCCAGCGCGAACACCTGCGAATCGCGCAGCCGCGGACCCAGCGCCTGGCAGGCCTGCAGGTATTCGTGGCCCATGGTGCCCAGCGGCAGCACCTCGTGCTGCTTGGCCAGCAGCACGTTGCTGGTGCCGGCGAAGTGCGGACCCATCTGAGCCTTCATGGTCGAGACGATCTCTTCGTGCCAGACCTTGGAGAAACGGCGCCGGGTGCCGTATTCGGCCACGCGGAAATCGGCCAGCGCCGGGTCGTCCAGCACCAGGTGCATCTTGGATTGCAGGCGCTTGCGGCCCTCGGCCCAGTCCGGGTTCTTGCGCGTGTTGCGGAAGTAGACCTCGTTGACGATGGCCAGCACCGGGATCTCGAAGAGGATGGTGTGCAGCCAGGGGCCCTTGACCTCGATGCTGATCTCGCCCGGCCCCTCGCCCTCTTCGATGCTGATGCAGCGCTCGGGCAGATGGAACAGTTCGAGGAAATCGACGAAGTCGCTTTTGATGAAACGCAAGCCACCCAGATATTTAAGTTCGTCCTCGGTGAAGCGCAGCTGGCACAGCTGGTGCACTTCTTCGCGGATTTCATCCAGGTAGGGACGCAGGTTGACCCCGCGCGTGCGGCACTTGTAACGGTACTCGACCTGGGCAGCGGGAAACTGATGCAGCACCACCTGCATCATGCTGAATTTGTACAGGTCGGTGTCGAGCAGCGAGGTGATTATCATGATTACGCGTATCGTTTCGCGACACCATAGCACAGCGGGACCCCGCAATACCCCAATGCGCCACGATGTCAACACGGGTATTGGCGGCGGTTTGGCGCCGCATTGGGTAAAATCCGCCCAACAAGACACAAATGCCGCCTGCCCGGAGTTCCTGAGAATGACCCACGTAGTCACCGAAAACTGTATCAAGTGCAAGTACACCGATTGCGTCGACGTATGCCCGGTGGACTGTTTTCGTGAGGGTCCGAACTTCCTGGTGATCGACCCCGACGAGTGCATCGACTGTGCCGTGTGCATCCCCGAATGCCCGGCCAACGCCATCTACGCCGAGGAAGACGTGCCGCAGGACCAGCTCAACTTCATCGCCCTGAACGCCGAGCTCTCGCCCGAGTTCGCCAGCATCAGCCGCGCCAAGAAGCCGCTGCCCGACGCCGACGAATGGAACGGCAAGCAGGACAAGCTGCAATACCTGGAAAAATAATCCGCGAGCGCGGGGCCGCCCAGGCCTCGCGACGCGCGATGCCCCGATGACCGACGATTCCAAATACACGCGCCAGACCGTTACCCACGTCCATACCTGGGTGCCCGACAAGCTGTTCTCGGTGCGCGTCACGCGCGACGACGCGTATGCCTTCCAGCCGGGCCAGTTCGCCCGGGTCGGTCTGCCCGGCGCCGAGGATCCCGCCGGCCCGCCCACCCTGTGGCGCGCCTACTCGATGGTGTCGGCCCCGCACCAGCCCTGGCTGGAGTTCTATTCCATCGTGGTGCCCGAGGGCCTGTTCAGCCCGCGCATGGCGCGGCTGCAGCCGGGCGACGCGCTCTATGTCGAAAAAGCGCCCTACGGCTTCCTGACGCTGGAGCGCTTCGCGCCCGGCGGCGACCTCTGGCTGCTGGCCTCCGGCACCGGCCTGTCGGCCTACCTGTCGATCCTGCGCGATCCGGCCGTCTGGCGCGCCTATCGCCGCATCGTGCTGGTGCACGGCGTGCGCACCGCGGCGGAGCTGGCCTACCGCGAGGAAATCGAAGGCTGGCGCAATGATCCGTCCCTGAGCGAGCTGTTCGCGGCCGAACCGGACAAGCTGATCTACCTTCCCATCGCCACCCGCGAGGCGCTGCCCGGCATGCCGCAGGCGCGCCTGACCACCCTGATCGCCGACGGCGGACTGGAACGCCTGGCGGGCCTGCCGCTGGACCCGGAGCAAGCGAAGATCATGCTTTGCGGCAATCCGGACATGCTGGCCGATGCCCGCAAGTTGCTGGGCGAACGCGGTTTCAAGCCGGGCCGCCGCGGCATCCCCGGCAACCTCGCGGTGGAAAACTACTGGTGAGTCCCCGCCCCAGTCGGATCGGCCCCTGGCCCGTCCGGCCTAGGACGGAAATCCCCCTTTTTATGCCGCCGGCGCCCCTGGATTCCGCCCTAAACTGGTGCGCAAGGGATGACGGGTCGCATTTTCGCAACACAAAATCCGGTTTTCGGGCGCTTTCGTCAGACAAATTGGAAATACCGTTACTCCCCGGCGCAATAATCGGGGCACACGCACGACCCAGAAGGACTTCCCCAAATGCTGTACCAATTGCACGAAATGCAGCGCGCCTTCCTGACTCCGTTCGCTGCTTTCACGGATGCCGGTTCCCAGCTGTTCTCCAGCCCCTATAGCCCCCTCGCCTACACTCCGATCTCGCGCCAGATGGCCGCGGGATACGAGCTGATGACGCGCATCGGCAAGGAATACCAGAAACCCGCCTGGAACCTGCCGGCCACGGACATCAACGGCAAGTCGGTGCGGGTCACCGAATCGGTCGTGCTGGACAAGCCCTTCTGCCGCCTGGTGCACTTCCACCGCGACGTGCGCCAGACCCCGCAGGACGATCCCAAGGTGCTGCTGGTGGCGCCGCTGTCCGGCCACCACGCCACGCTGCTGCGCGACACCGTGCGCGCCCTGCTGCCCGGCCATGACGTCTACGTCACCGACTGGATCGACGCGCGCATGGTGCCGCTGTCGGCCGGCCCGTTCCACCTGAACGACTACGTGCGCTACGTGCAGGATTTCATCCGCCACCTGGGGCCGGACGTGCACGTGATCTCGGTCTGCCAGCCCACGGTGCCGGTGCTGGCCGCCGTGTCGCTGATGGCCTCGGCCAACGATCCCTGCCAGCCGCGCAGCATGGTCATGATGGGCGGCCCGATCGATCCGCGCCAGTCGCCCACGCAAGTGAACCGCCTGGCCACCACCAAGCCCTATTCGTGGTTCGAGAACCAGGTCATCCACCCGGTGCCGCCGCGCTATCCGGGGTCGGGCCGCAAGGTCTACCCGGGCTTCCTGCAGCACGCCGGCTTCATGGCCATGAATCCCGACCGCCACATGAAGTCGCACTACGACTTCTACCTGGACCTGCTGCGCGGCGACGACAGCGACGCCGAGGCCCACCGCCGCTTCTACGACGAATACAACGCCGTGCTGGACATGCCGGCCGAGTTCTACCTGGACACCATCCGCATGGTGTTCCAGGAATTCGCGCTGCCCAACGGCACCTGGGAAGTCGACGGCCAGCTGGTGCGCCCGGCCGACATCAAGAAGGTGGCGCTGTTCACCATCGAAGGCGAGCTGGACGACATTTCCGGCCAGGGCCAGACGCGCGCGGCCATCAAGCTGTGCAAGAACATCCCGGCCGACCGCAAGATGCACTACACCGCTCCTAACTGCGGCCACTACGGGATTTTCTCGGGCCGCCGCTGGCGCGAAATGATCTGTCCTAAAATCGCGGAATTCATCCGGCAGTCGGCCTAGGGCGATCCGTCCTTGCCGAACCGTAGTCCACGGGGCCTGAAGGGCCCCGTTTGTTTTGATGCCCGACGGGCATTGCCTGTTTTCCCGCCCGCGCGGCCACGCCCGGTTTCGCGCCCGCGCGGCGCCTTACGCTTTTCACTGTTCGCCATGTCCTGTCGTTCACTCGCCGACCGCGTCGACGCCCTGCTGCCCCAGACGCAATGCACCAAGTGCGGCTATGACGGCTGCCGGCCCTATGCCGACGCCATCGCCGCCGGCGATGCGCCCATCAACCGCTGCCCGCCGGGCGGCGACGAAGGCATCGCCGCGCTCGCCGCTCTGCTGCAGACGTCCGCGCTGCCGCTCGACCTGAGCCGCGGCGAGCCCGGCCCGCTGCTGGTGGCGCGCATCGACGAGGCGCACTGCATCGGCTGTACGCTGTGCATCCAGGCCTGCCCGGTCGACGCCATCGTCGGCGCCAACAAGCACATGCACACCGTGCTGGCCGACTGGTGCACCGGTTGCGACCTGTGCGTGGCGCCCTGTCCGGTGGACTGCATCCAGATGGTGCCCGCCGGCCGCGCCTGGAGCGCCGAGGACGCCGCCGCCGGCCGCCAGCGCCATCGCCGCCACCAGGCGCGCATGGAGCGCCTGGCCGCCGACAACGCGCGCCTGATGGCGCCCGAACCCGCGGCGGCGGCCACGCCCGCCGCCCCCGCCACCGACGACGCGCAGCAGGACGACCGCAAGCGCGCCGCCATCGAATCCGCGCTGGCCCGCGCCCGCGCCCGCCGCAACACCCCGCGCCCATGAACGCCGCCAAACGCCGAGAGATCTTCGCCCGCCTGCAGGCGGCCAATCCGCATCCGACCACCGAGCTCGAATACGACACGCCGTTCCAGCTGCTGATCGCGGTGCTGCTGTCGGCCCAGGCCACCGACAAGTCGGTCAACATCGCCACCCGCAAGTTCTTTCCCGCCTACGGCACGCCGCAGGCGCTGCTGGCGCTGGGCGAGGAAGGCCTGTCCGACTACATCAAGACCATCGGCCTGTATCGCACCAAGGCCAAGAACGCGATCGCCACCTGCCGCCTGCTGATCGAGCAGCACGGCGGCGAAGTGCCGCAGACGCGCGAGGCGCTGGAAGCACTGCCGGGCGTCGGCCGCAAGACCGCCAATGTGGTGCTGAACACCGCCTTCGGCCAGCCCACCATGGCGGTCGACACGCATATCTTCCGCGTCTCCAACCGCACCGGCATCGCGCCGGGCAAGAACGTGCTGGAAGTCGAGCTCAAGCTCGAGAAATTCGTGCCGCGCGAATATATGCAGGACGCGCACCACTGGCTGATTCTGCAGGGCCGCTACGTGTGCGTGGCGCGCAAACCGAAATGCCCGCAATGCGGTATTTCCGACCTGTGCGAATACAAGGACAAGACGCCGGCCTGAAGCGGCTGGCGCGCTGCGCGATATCCGCGCGGCAATACATCGCGCATCGGCGAAAACCGGGTTTTCCCCGATGCGCGCGGCGATGACGAATTGATGACGATCAATACGAATTTGCTGCAATGCATTGCGAGGTCGCATCGGGTTTTCACCCAATGCCAATGCGAATTGTCCACGATCCGACAATTCACCTTTCCGCACCGCAAAACCTATGACAAACCCTCATGGAATTTTGATTCAGAGGTGCGCATACTCGCCGGCAACTCTTATAGAAAACCGTGGCGTTTCCATGATTTTCTTTACCCCGCGGGGGCTCAGCGCATAACGCCGGGCAGGGTCCATATAAATACAACGCCGGTGCAGCGGACATGGACGACACGATCCTGGAGACAAAAGGCCTCACCAAGGAATTCCGCGGTTTTGTCGCGGTCAATGGGGTCGATTTGCGTATCAAGCGGGGCGAGATTCATGCCTTGATCGGGCCGAACGGCGCGGGCAAGACGACATGCTTCAACCTGCTGACCAAGTTTCTCTCCCCCACCTCGGGGAGCATCAAGTTCAACGGCATCGACATCACCGGCGAGCGCCCGGCGCAGATCGCGCGGCGCGGCGTGATCCGTTCGTTCCAGATCTCGGCGGTGTTTCCTCACCTGACCGTGCTTGAGAACGTGCGCATCGGCCTGCAGCGCAAGACCGGACTGTCGTTCCACTTCTGGCGCAGCGACAAGCGCCTGGCCGCGCTCGACGAGCCGGCCCGCGCGCTGCTGGAACAGGTCGACCTGGGCGCGTTCGCCGACGAAACCACCGTGAACCTGCCATACGGCCGCAAGCGCGCGCTCGAGATCGCCACCACGCTGGCGATGGAGCCCGAGCTGATGCTGCTGGACGAGCCGACGCAGGGCATGGGCCACGAAGACGTGGACCGCGTCACGCAGCTGATCAAGCGCGTCAGCGCCGGCCGCACCATCCTGATGGTCGAACACAACATGAACGTCGTGTCCTCCATCGCCAACACCATCACCGTGCTCGCGCGCGGCGCCGTGCTGGCGGAGGGTTCCTACGCCGAAGTGTCCCGCCATCCCGCCGTGATGCAGGCCTACATGGGCACCACCGACGGCGAACTGCAAGGAGCACACGCATGAGCACCCCGGCACTGGAAATCTCGGGCCTGCAGGCCTGGTACGGGGAATCGCATATCCTGCATGGCGTGGATATGCGCGTGGGGCAAGGCGAGGTCGTCACGCTGCTGGGCCGCAACGGCGCCGGCCGCACCACCACGCTGCGCGCCATCCTCGGCCTGACCGGCTCGCGCAAGGGCTCGGTGCGCATCCATGGCACCGAGGCCATCGACCTGCCCACCTACAAGATCGCCCACCTGGGCGTGGGCTACTGCCCCGAGGAACGCGGCATCTTCGCCAGCCTGTCGTGCGAAGAGAACCTGCTGCTGCCCCCCCCGTGGTCGGCTCGCTCGGCGGCGGCATGTCGCTGGCCGAGATCTACGACATGTTCCCCAACCTGCTCGAACGCCGACATTCGCCCGGCACGCGCCTGTCGGGCGGCGAGCAGCAGATGCTGGCGGTGGCGCGCATTCTGCGCACCGGCGCCAACCTGCTGCTGCTGGACGAAATCTCGGAGGGCCTTGCGCCCGTCATCGTGCAGGCGCTGGCCCGCATGATCACCGCGCTCAAGCAGCGCGGCTACACCATCGTCATGGTGGAACAGAATTTCCGCTTCGCCGCGCCGCTGGCCGATCGCTTCTGCGTCATGGAGCATGGCCAGATCGTCGAGCACTTCGAAGCGTCGGAACTTTCAGAAAAACAGGACACGCTCAACGAACTGCTGGGCGTCTAAGACAACCTGTCACCCGCCGGTTTCCCGGCATCCCATATACCAAAGGGAAGAGGAGTCATCCCATGAAGCTGCACACCATCACTGCTGCACTGGCCATGGCGGGCCTGGGATTTGCCGGGGCACCCGCCCTGGCGCAAGGCATCTCCGACGATGTCATCCGCATCGGCTTCATCACCGACATGTCGGGCGTGTATTCCGACATCGACGGCAAGGCCGACCTGGAAGCGATCCGCATGGCGATCGAGGACTTCGGCGGCAACGTCAACGGCAAGAAGATCGAAGTGCTGTCGGCCGACCACCAGAACAAGGCCGACGTGGCCTCGGCGCGCGCCCGTGAATGGTTCGACCAGCAGAAGGTCGATGTCATCATCGGCGGCACCAACTCGGCCACCAGCCTGGCGATGGCCGCCGTCGCGGCGGAAAAGAAGAAGCCCTTCATCGCCATCGGCGCGGGCGCTTCCGACCTGACCAACGCCCAATGTTCGCCCTACACCGTGCACTACGCCTACGACACCGTGGCGCTGGCGCGCGGCACCGGTTCGGCGGTGGTGAAGGACGGCGGCAAGAGCTGGTTCTTCCTGACGGCCGACTACGCCTTCGGCCACGCGCTCGAGCGCGACACGATGGCGGTGGTCAAGGCCGCCGGCGGCGAGGTCAAGGGCCAGGTGCGCGCACCGCTGGGCGCCTCCGACTTCTCCTCGTTCCTGCTGCAGGCGCAGTCGTCCAAGGCGCAGATCCTGGGCCTGGCCAACGCGGGCGGCGACACCATCAACTCGATCAAGGCCGCCAATGAATTCGGCGTCACCAAGACGATGAAGATGGCCGGCCTGCTGGTGTTCATCAACGACGTGCACTCGCTCGGCCTGGAAGCCACCCAGGGCATGTACCTGACCGATGGCTGGTACTGGGATCAATCCGACGCCTCGCGCGCCTGGGCCAAGAAGTTCGAGGCCAAGGTCGGCCGCAAGCCCTCCATGCTGCAGGCCGGCGACTACTCGTCGGTCACGTTCTACCTGAACGGCGTGAAGGCCACCGGCACCGACGACGCCGACACGCTCATGAAGTGGATGAAGTCGAACAAGATCAACGACTTCTTCACCCAGGGCGGCTACGTGCGCGAAGACGGCCGCATGATCCATGACATGTACCTGATGCAGGTGAAGACGCCGGCCGAATCGAAGGGCCCGTGGGACTACTACAAGGTCGTCGCCACGCTGCCGGGCGACGAGGTCTACACCAAGCTGTCCGAGTCGACCTGCAAGCTGGTCAAGAAGTAATTCCCGTCGATGCGACCCCTTGATGCGATCTGGCCCGCGCGGCCAGGTCGCATCTTGAATTTGCCCGCTTCCCTTCGTACGCGCAGGATTTTCACAAGATGACTGATATTTTCGGCATCCCCATACAGGCCTTGTTCGGCCAGTTGCTGCTGGGACTGGTCAACGGTTCGTTCTATGCCATGCTGTCGCTCGGCCTGGCGGTTATCTTCGGACTGCTGAACGTCATCAACTTCGCGCACGGCGCGCTTTACATGCTGGGCGCCTTCGTCGCCTGGATGGGGCTGTCGTACCTGGGGTTGAATTACTGGGTCATGCTGATCCTGGCGCCGCTGGTCGTCGGGCTGTTCGGCATCCTCATTGAAAAGTTGCTGCTCAAACACCTGTACAAGCTCGATCACCTCTACGGCCTGCTGCTGACCTTCGGACTGACGCTGCTGATCGAAGGCCTGTTCCGCAGCTTCTACGGCGTGTCGGGCCAGCCCTATCCCACGCCCGAGGCGCTGCGCGGCGCCACCAACCTGGGCTTCATGGTGCTGCCGAACTACCGCGGCTGGGTGGTGGCGGCGTCGGTGGTGGTGTGCCTGGCGACCTGGTTCGTGATCGAGCGCACCCGCCTGGGCGCGCTGCTGCGCGCCGGCACCGAGAACCCGCGGCTGGTCGAGGCCTTCGGCGTCAACGTGCCGCGCATGATCACGCTGACCTACGGCTTCGGCGTGGCGCTGGCCGGCTTTGCCGGCGTGCTGGCCGCGCCGGTGCTGCAGATCTCGCCGCTGATGGGCTCCAACCTCATCATCGTGGTGTTCGCGGTGGTCGTGATCGGCGGCATGGGGTCCATCATGGGCGCCATCGTCACCGGATTGGGCCTGGGCGTGATCGAGGGCCTGACCAAGGTGTTCTGGCCCGAGGCGTCCAGCACGGTCGTCTTCATCATCATGGCCATTGTCCTGTTGCTGCGCCCGGCCGGGCTGTTCGGAAAAGAGAAATGAATCGTCAATTCCTGGGCTATGCCGTCCTGGCCGTCGTGGTGGCCATTCTTCCCTTCGTCGGGGTGTATCCGATCTTCGCCATGAAGATCATGTGCTACGCCCTGTTCGCCTGCGCCTTCAACCTGCTGCTGGGCTTCACCGGCCTGCTGTCGTTCGGGCACGCCGCCTTCCTGGGCAGCGCCGCCTACGCGGCCGGCCATGCGCTCAAGGTGTGGGGCGTGCCGACCGAGATCGGCCTGCTGTTCGGCGTCGCGGTGGCCGCGCTGCTGGGCCTGGCGATGGGCGCGCTGGCGATCCGCCGCAGCGGCATCTACTTCGCCATGATCACGCTGGCGCTGGCGCAGATGGTGTTCTTCTTCTTCCTGCAGGCCAAGTTCACCGGCGGCGAAGATGGCCTGCAGAGCGTGCCGCGCGGCACGCTGCTGGGCATCATCGACCTGTCCAAGGACCTGAACCTGTACTACCTGGTGATGGGCGTGTTCATCATCGGCTACTTCATCATCTGGCGCACGGTGCATTCGCCGTTCGGCCAGGTGCTGCAGGCGCTGCGCGAGAACGAGCCGCGCGCGATATCGCTGGGCTACGACGTCGACCGTTTCAAGCTGCTGGCCTTCGTGCTGTCGGCCGCCATCGCCGGCCTGGCGGGCGCCACCAAGACGCTGGTGTTCGTGTCGGCCACGCTGTCGGACGCGACCTGGCAGATGTCGGGCCTGGTGATCCTGATGACGCTGATCGGCGGGCTCGGCACGCTGACCGGGCCGATTCTCGGCGCGTTCATCGTGGTGCTGCTCGAAAACAAGGTCGGCGACTTCGGCCAGATGATGGCCAGCCTGACCGGCGTCGACTGGTTCCTGCGCCTGGGCGAGTCGGTCACCATCGTGATCGGCCTGATCTTCGTGATCTGCGTGCTGGCGTTCCGCCGCGGCATCGTGGGCGAGATCGGTGCGCTGATCGAGAAGCGGCGCGCGGCGCGCGCCTGATGCGCGCGGCCGCCGGCCGCATCGCCTGCCTGACCCTCGGGGCCGCTGAACGCGGCCCCGATTGCATGGGGCCTTTACAATGACCGGCACGCAATCAGAAAGGTGCTCCATCATGCGCATGAAGCCTTTGCTCGCGGGCGCCCTGGCGCTGTCCGCCGCCCTGCTCGCGCCGGCCGCGGCCCACGCCGCCAAGCCGGTCTGCGAAGTCGACCGCCCGGTCCGCTTCAGCGGCCTGAACTGGGAATCCAATCTGGTGCTGGCCGGCATCGAGCGCTACGTGATGGAGCACGGCTACGGCTGCAAGACCAGCGTCGAGATCGGCGAGACGCTGCCCATGCTGGCCGCGCTGCAGCGCGGCGATGTCGACGTCACGCCAGAAGTGTGGCCGGGGCAGATCGAAGTGGCCTGGAAGAAGGCGCTGGCCAGCGGCCGCGTGCAGGGCCTGGGCCATGTCTACGACGCCGGCGAAGGCTGGTACGTGCCGCGCTATACCGTGCAGCGCCATCCCGACCTGAAGTCGGCGGCGGACCTCGCGCGCTTCAAGCAGGTCTTCGCCGACCCCGAGGACCCGGGCCGCGGCCGCATCTACGGCTGCCCCGCGGGCTGGGCCTGCGGCACGCTGAACGACAACCTGCTGCGCGCGCTGGGCCTGGACCGCGACTACAGCCTGTTCGCGCCCGGTTCCGGCGCGGCGCAGAAGGCCGCCATCCTGTCGGCCTACAAGCGCAAGCGCGACATCGTCTTCTACTACTGGACGCCCACCGCGCTGGTCGGCGCGCTCGACCTGGTCAAGCTGGAACTGCCGGCCTTCGACCAGACCGCCTATACCTGCCTGACCGATCCCAAGTGCGCCAAACCGGTGGCCACCGAATTCAAGCCCAACCCCGTGGTCACCGGCGTCAACAGCGCCTTCGCCAAGGAGGCGCCGCAGCTGGCCGCGTTCCTGGCCAAGCTCACCATTCCTGGCGACGCCATCGACGCCACGCTGGGCTGGCTGGAGACCGAGGGCAAGGAGCCCGAGGAGGCGGCGCGCTACTTCCTCAAGCAATACGGCCCGGTCTGGCGGCAATGGATGCCGGCCGATGCGGCCGAACGGGTGCAGGCGGCGCTCGACAAGGAGTGAGACGGTCCGCGCCTCATGTATCCTGACGTTTCGGCGCCATTGTCGCGCCACCCGATACCCCCGAAGGAAACCCATCATGGACGCCTTGTTCTGGCACAACGGTCACTGGACCCCTGAAAACCCCAAACTGCTCGGCCCCGCCGATCACGCCTTCTGGATGGCCAGCATGGTCTTCGACGGCGCGCGCGCGTTCCGCGGCCTGACGCCCGACCTCGACCTGCACTGCCAGCGCGTGGTGCGCTCGGCCGAAAAGATGCTGATGAAGCCGCAGATCTCGTGGCAGGAAATCCAGTCGCTGTGCCTGCAGGCCGTGGCCAAGTTCCCCGAAGGCAGCGAGCTCTACATCAAGCCGGTGTTCTTCTGCGCCGACGGCTTCCTGCTGCCCGACGCCGACAAGACCCAGTTCGTGCTGCACGTCTTCAAGGTGCCGATGCCGGGCGAACAGGGCTTTGCCGCCTGCTTCTCCAGCTTCGCGCGCTCGTGGCCCAACATGGCGCCGACCGACGCCAAGGCTTCGTGCCTGTACCCCAACGGCCAGCGCGCCATCCGCGAGGCGATGGACAAGGGCTTCGACAACGCCATCATGCTGGACGGCGCCGGCAACGTCGCCGAGTTCGCCTCCAGCAATCTGTGGATCGCCAAGGACGGCGTGGTCTCGACCCCGGTGGACAACGGCACCTTCCTGAACGGCATCACGCGCCGCCGCGTGCTGGCGCTGCTCAAGGCCGACGGCGTCGAGGTGCAGGAGCGCAGCCTGACGCGCGCCGACATCGAGGCCGCCGACGAAGTGTTCTCGTCCGGCAACTACGGCAAGGTGGTGCACGTGAACCGCGTCGAAGACCGCAAGCTGGAATATGGTCCGCTGGCGCGCCGCGCCCACAAGCTGTACATGGACTACGCCGAAAGCACCCGCAAGCAATAAGCCCACCGGCCGCGGCGCGGCGGACCGCGCCGCCCGCCCCGGGTGGCGCCGCATGACAAGGAAGATCCCGCATGCAATCCCGACGCGAGTTCCTGCGCGGCGGCGCCGCGATCGCCGGCGCCGGCAGCGCCCTGGCGCTGCTGCCCGCCTCCATCCGCCGCGCGCTGGCGATTCCCGCCAACCGCCGCAAGGGCACGATCGAAGACGTCGAGCACATCGTCATCTTCATGCAGGAAAACCGGTCGTTCGACCACTACTTCGGCGGCCTCGCCGGGGTGCGCGGCTTCGGCGACCGCTTTCCGATCCCGGCGCCCGCCAGTCCCGACTTCGAGCGCCGCACGGTCTGGGCGCAGTACAACGGCCGTCCCGACGACGGCGCGCCGCGCAGCGTGCTGCCGTTCCGTCTCGACACGCGCGAGGCCTATGAGGCCATGCGCGTGGCCAGCACGCCGCACACCTGGTCCAACGCCCAGGACGCCTGGGATGCCGGCCGCATGGGCCAGTGGCCGGCCGCCAAGAAGAACCATTCAATGGCGTACTACACCGAAGCGGACATGCCGTTCCAGTACGCCATGGCGCGCGCCTTCACCGTGTGCGACGCCTATCACTGTTCGTTCACCGGCGGCACCAACACCAACCGCCTGTTCGTCTGGAGCGGCACCAACGACGGCCTGGGCCGCGGCCACGGCCCGGCGCTGGGCAACACCTACAACAAGCTGGGCGGCGGCGATCCGGCCGGCGCCTACACCTGGACCACCTATCCCGAGCGCCTGGAGCGCGCCGGCATCCGCTGGCGCATCTACCAGGACATGGCGGACAACTACTCGCTCAACCCGACCGCCGGCTTCAAGGCCTACCGCGACGCATTCCACGGCCTGCCCGGCTCGCTGGCCGCGCTCAAGGACAAGGCGCTGACCACCCGCGGCCTGGACCTGCTGCGCCAGGACGTGCTGGACGGCACGCTGCCGCAGGTGTCGTGGATCTGCGCCACCAAGGCCGGCTCCGAGCATCCCAGCCCCTCCAGCCCGGCGCAGGGCGCGGACTACACGGCAAAGGTGCTGGACGCGCTGACCGCCAATCCCGAGGTCTGGAGCAAGACCGTCCTGTTGCTGATGTTCGACGAAAACGACGGCTTCTTCGACCACATGCCGCCGCCCGCCCCGCCTTCGCGCGGCCGCGACGGCCAGTTGGCCGGCGCATCGACGGTGGACACCGCCGGCGAATACCACGAGATCGTCACCGGCACCGAAAAGGACGATACGGCCGCCCACCTGCACGGCGTCTACGGCCTCGGCCCGCGCGTGCCGATGTACGTGCTGTCGCCCTGGACCAAGGGCGGCTGGGTCAACTCGGAAGTGTTCGACCACACCTCGGTGCTGCGCTTCGTCGAGCGCCGCTTCGGCGTCGCCGAACCCAACATCTCGCCGTGGCGCCGCGCGGTCTGCGGCGACCTGACCTCGATCTTCGATTTCGCGACGCCCGACGAGGCCGACCTGACGCGCGGCCTGCCGGCCACCGCCGCGCGCGCGGCGCAGGCCGCCGCCCTGCCCGGCACCATCACGCCGCCCGCGCCCGAGCGGCCCGCGCTGGCGCGTCAGCAGGCCGGCATCCGGCCGTCGCGGGCGCTGCCGTACGCGCTGTCGGTGCAGGCCCGCGCCGGCAAGGACAGCATCACGCTGCGCATGGACAACAGCGGCGCCGCCGGCGCCGTGCTGCATGTGTACGACCGCCTGCGCCTGGAGGACGGCCCGCGCCGCTACACCCTCGAGGCCGGCAGGCATCTGGAAGCCAGCTGGCCCGTGGCGGGCAACGACGGCCGCTACGATCTGTGGCTGCTCGGCCCCAATGGCTTTCATCGCCACGTCGCGGGCCGGCTGCACGCGGACACCGAGCCGCTGTCGGTCGAGGCCATCTGCGATCCCGCCGGGCCGACCTTGCGCCTGAAGCTGCACAACCCGGGCACGCTGCCGCGCGGCTTCCAGGTCGAAGCCAACGCCTACGGCTACGCCGGCCACCATGAACCGGCGCTGGAACCCGGCGTCGGCGCCACCCTGGCCTGGGACCTGGCCGCCAGCGGCGGCTGGTACGACTTCAGCGTGCGCGCCGACGACGCGCCCGGCTTCATCCGCCGTATGGCTGGACGCCTCGAGACCGGCGCCCCCTCCACCTCCGACCCCGCGATGGGCCAGGAACTGATTCTGCATTGGACGCTGCCGGCATGAAACCGCCCGCCCCTTACGAAAACGCCGTGACCTTCCAGTTCGGCGATTCGCCCGAACTGGCCGACGAACTGCTGGCATTGGTGCTGTCCGGCGCCAAGACCGCCACCTGCGGCGCGCTGCGCGACTTCGACGAGAAGGAACCGGTGCCCGAGCCGGGCCGGCGCGACGTGGTGCTGGACGGCCGCGGCCGTCCGGCCTGCGCCATCGAGACGCTCAGTATCGTGATCCAGCGCTTCGACGAGGTGGACGAAGCCTTCGCCCTGGCCGAGGGCGAAGGGCCCTACGACGTCTGGCGCGCCGAACACATCGCCTATTTCGACCGCAATGGCGGCTACGCGCCGGACCTGCTGCTGGTGTGCGAACGCTTCCGCGTGGTCGAAGTATTTGAACGCGAGGCGGACTGACGCGTCCGCCTCGCCTTGGGCATCAGGCCTCGGCCTGCTCCGCGCCCTTGCCCAGGCCGAGATAGCTCTCGATCACCTTGGGATCGCCGGCCAGCTCGCGCGCCGGGCCGTGCAGGATGACTTCGCCGGTTTCGAGCACGTAGCCGTAGTCGGCCACCTGCAGCGCCGCGCGCGCGTTCTGCTCCACCAGCAGGATCGCCACGCCGGTCTCGCGCAGGCGCGCGATGATGTGGAAGATCTCGCGCACGATGCGCGGCGCCAGGCCCAGGCTGGGCTCGTCCAGCATCAGCAGCGCCGGCTTGGCCATCAGCGCGCGGCCGACCGCCAGCATCTGGCGCTCGCCGCCCGACAGCGTGCCGGCCTGCTGGGCGCGGCGTTCGCGCAGGCGCGGGAACAGGTCGAAGACTTCGTTGAGCGTGTCGCGCCAGCCGCTTTCGCGGGCGCGGTAGCGGCGGAAACCGCCCAGCAGCAGGTTGTCTTCGACCGACATGCTGCCGAACAGCTCGCGCCGCTCGGGCACCAGCGACATGCCGGCGGCGACGCGGCGCTCGACCGGCCAGCTCGACACGTCGGTGCCGGCGTATTGCACCGTGCCGGCCGCGTGGCCGGTCTGGGGCAAGGCGCCCATCATGGCGTTCAGCATGGTGGACTTGCCGGCGCCGTTGGCGCCGATCACGGTGACGATGCTGCCGGCCGGGACCGTCAGCGTGGCGCCGGCCAGCGCGCCGACCTTGCCGTAGCGGGCCGACAGGTTGCTGACTTCGAGAACGGGTTTGGACGTCGTCATTGCACGCCTCCCGCGGACACCGGCTTGGCCTGGTCGGCTTCGGGCAGGTCGTCGTCGATGCCGCCCAGGTAGGCTTCCAGCACCGCCGGGTTCTGTTGCACCTCGGCCGGCACGCCTTCGGCCAGCTTGGTGCCGAAATCCATCACCACCAGGTGGTTGGTCAGGCGCATCACAAAATCCATGTCGTGTTCCACCAGCAGAATGCTCATGCCCTCGGCGCGCAACTGTTCCAGCACGCGCGCCAGGTCCTGCTTTTCCTTGTAGCGCAGGCCGGCGGCCGGCTCGTCCAGCAACAGCAGCACCGGATCGCTGGCCAGGGCCCGCGCGATTTCCAGGATGCGTTGCTGGCCCAGCGCCAGATTGCCCGCCTGCTCGTAGAGATATTCGCCCAGGCCGACGCGCTTGATCTGCTCGGCGGCCTCGTGCAGCAGCTGCGCCTCGCGTGCGCGGTCGGTGTGCAGGGCGCCGGCCCACACGCCCACATCGGAGCGCAGGTGCGCGCCCAGCGCGACGTTTTCCAGCACCGTCATGCCCGGCAGCAGCTGCACGCGCTGGAAGGTGCGGCCCACGCCCAGCTTGGCGATCTCGCGCGCCGAGCGGCTGTCGATGCGCTCGCCCATGAACGTGACCTGGCCGCGCGTCACCGGCAGCACGCCGCTGATCAGGTTGAAGGTGGTGCTCTTGCCGGCGCCGTTGGGGCCGATCAGGCCCATGATCTCGCCGGAGCGGACCTTGAAGCTGATGTCGTTGACGGCGACCAGGCCGCCGAATTCCTTGCGGATGGCGTCCACTTCCAGCACCACCTGCCCGGCCTGCGGCCGCGCGCGCAGCGGCAGCGCCGGCGCCGGCTTGGGCGGGGCCAGGTTGCGGCGCGAGCCGTCGGCGCCGGTGATGCTGCCCCACCAGCCCGCCAGGATCGGCCAGAGGCCGTTGCGGGCGTATTGCAGCATCAGGATCAGCAGCACGCCGAAGACGATCATCTCGAAGTTGGCGTTGGTGTCCAGCAGCTTGGGCAGCAGGTTCTGCAGCTGGTCCTTCAGCACCAGGATGACGCTGGAGCCGAGCAGCGCGCCCCAGACGTAGCCGGCGCCGCCGACCACGGCCATGAACAGGTACTCGATGCCGTAGTTGATGCCGAACGGGCTGGGGCTGACGGCGCGCTGCATGTGCGCGTAGAGCCAGCCCGAGACGCAGGCCAGCAGCGCGGCCCAGACGAAGATCACGACCTTGTAGGCGGCCGTGTTCACGCCCATCGACTCGGCCATGCCGGCGCCGCTCTTGAGCGCGCGGATGGCGCGGCCGGGACGCGAGTTCAGCAGGTTGCGGGTCGCCCACAGCGCCAGCAGCACGAACACCCAGATCAGGTAGTAGATGTGGCGGCCGCTGGCCAGCGACATGCCGAAGATGCTGATGGGCTCGATGCCGGCGATGCCGTCATGCTTGCCCAGCCAGTCGAGGTTGCCGAACAGGAAGTACAGCGACAGGCCCCAGGCGATGGTGCCCAGCGGCAGGTAGTGGCCCGACAGGCGCAGCGTGATCGCGCCCAGCAGGTACGCCACCACGGCGGTCAGGATCAGGCCGGCGGGCAGCGCCAGCCAGGGCGACACGTCGTATTGCGTGGTCAGGTAGGCGGTGGTGTACGCGCCCAGGCCGACGAACGCGGCCTGGCCGAACGAGGTCAGGCCGCCGACGCCGGTCAGCAGCACCAGCCCCAGCACCACCAGGCTGGCCAGCCCGATGTAGTTCAATTGCGTCACCCAGAACTCGGGCGTGACCGGCAGCAGCGGCAGCCCCGCCAGGACGACGATGAAGACGGCAAGCAGAATGCGGTTCATGGCGTTTATTCCTCTTCGTCCACGTGATGGGTGCTGAACGAACGCCAGACCAGAACCGGGATTATCAAGGTGAAGACGATCACTTCCTTGTAGGCGCTGGCCCAGAAGGACGAGAACGATTCCAGCACGCCCACCAGCAGCGAGCCGGCGGCCGCCACGGGGTAGCTGGCCAGGCCGCCGATGATGGCGCCGACGAAGCCTTTCAGGCCGATCAGGAAGCCCGTGTCGTAGTAGACCGTGGTGATGGGCGCGATCAGCATGCCGGACATGGCGCCGATGGCGGTGGCCAGCGTGAAGGTCAGGCTGCCCGACATGGTGGTGCTGATGCCCACCAGGCGAGCGCCGCGGCGGTTGACGGCGGTGGCGCGCAGCGCGCGGCCGTACAGCGTCTTGCCGAAGAACAGCCACAGCGCGATGATCAGCAGCGCGCAGGTCGCGACCACGAACAGGCTCTGCGCCGACCAGGTGGTGAAGCCCAGGTCGACCTGGCCGCTCACGAACGCGGGCGTGCGCCAGCCTTCGGCGCCGAAGAACACCAGGGCCAGGCCGGTCAGCGCGAAGTGCACCGCCACCGAGACAATCAGCAGCACCAGCACGGTGGCCTCGGCCAGCGGCTGGTAGACGATGCGATAGACCATAGGGCCCATCGGGATCACCAGCAGCAGCGTCAACAGCATGTTGAGCCACAGGGAATTGCCGGCGGCGGTGTAGGTGACCGTCAGCCACAGCAGCGCGAGCGGCAGGACGAGACAGGTCACCAGGGCCTTGGGCAGGCCTGCCGCGCTGCGGGTCCGCAGCGCGCGCAGCAGTTCAAGCGCCAGGCACACGGCGCCCAGCAGCGGTAAGAGATAGGCGGTGCCGGGCACCTTGCCGTCCACCAGCATCGCGAGCGTCAGGGCGCCGAACGCCACGAACTCGCCCTGGGGAATGAAAATGACGCGCGTAACGGCGAACACCAGCACCAGCGCCATGCCCAGCAGGGCATAGATGGCGCCGTTGACGATACCGTCTTGCAGCAGAATCAGCGCAATTGAGGAATCCATCTAACAACCTTATTGATTCTTGGTGTTCCGACCCCGCCCGGAACACTGATACGACACACCGGCCGGAGAGGCCGGTGCGAAGCATTGCTCGGGCACCACAAGAGGCGCCCGTGGATCGGGCAATCCAGGGGGATTACAGGCCGGGCTGGTAGACCCACTTGCCGCCTTCGACCTTGACGATGACGCGCGAACGCTCGTCAAAGCCGGCGTGGTCGGTCGGCGACATGTTGAACACGCCTTGCGACGCGGGCAGGTCCTTGATGTTTTCCAGGGCGTCGCGCATGGCGGCGCGGAACTCCGGCGTGCCCGGCTTGGCGCCGGTCTTCAGGGCCACGGGCAGCGCGGCCACGACCAGCTGGCCGGCATCCCACATGTGGCCACCGAAGGTGTTGGTCGAACCAGCGCCGTTGGCCTTCTCGTAGGTCTCGACGTAGGCCAGGGCCGACTTCTTGACCGGGTTGCTGTCGGGCAGCTGGGCCGCGACCAGCAGCGGGCCGGCCGGCAGGTACATGCCGTCGCAGTCCTTGCCGCAGACGCGCAGCACGTCGTTGTTGGCGGCGCCGTGAGTCTGGTAGATGGTGCCGCCGTAGTTGCGGGCCTTCAGTTCCTTTTGCGGCAGCGCGGACGGGGTGCCGGCGCCGGCGATCAGGATGGCGTCGGGCTTGGCGCCGATCAGCTTGAGCACCTGGCCGGTGACGCTGGTGTCGGTGCGGCTGTATTTCTCGATGGAGACGATCTCGATGCCCTTGGCCTTGGCGGCCTTCTGCATCACATCCAGCCAGCCGTCGCCGTAGGCGTCGGCAAAGCCGATGAAGCCCAGCGTCTTGACCTTGGACTTGGCCATGGCGTCGGCCAGCGCGCCGGCCATCAGGGCGTCGTTCTGCGGGGTCTTGAAGACCCAGCGGCGCTTGTCGTCCACGGGTTCGACGATCTTGGCGCTGGCGGCCACGCTGATCATCGGCACCTTGGCTTCGGCGGCCACGTCCACCATGGCCAGCGAGCCCGGCGTGACCGACGTGCCGATCAGCACGTCGACCTTGTCGTCGGACGCCAGCTTGCGCGAGTTCTTGACGGCTTGGGTCGTGTCGGTGGCGTCGTCCAGGACGATCCACTCGATCTTCTGGCCGGCCACTTCCTTGGGCAGCAGCGCGACGGTGTTGCGCTCGGGGATGCCCAGCGACGCGGCGGGGCCGGTGCTGGACACCGTCACACCCACCTTGACCTGGGCGCTGGCCAGCAGCGGCAGGGTCAGGGCAACGGCGGCGGCGGCCGCGGACAAGCCGAAGTGCTTGCGCATGTTTTGTCTCCTGTGGTGGCTCTTTTTTTGCCCCGGACGAGGCGGAAGCGAGCCTAGTTAAAGTTATACAGAAAAAAATATTATAGGGTTAAAACAGTATCAGATGACCTCGCGCAACTACGGTAAATCCCTGACGTGCTACAGAAACCACAATTCAGCAAACGCATTCGTTAATGGCGAACTTGTACTTGAAAGCCTCGCGGGCGTCAGTTGGGGGATTCCCTTGGACCACGACCGCCCGCGCAGCGTTCAGCGGCCGCGCATCGGCCACACCCGCTCGACCCGCGTCGCCACCCACGCCGCCAGCGCCGCCTTGATCAGATCGCCCGGCACGAACACCGCCACCGCCAGCGCGGCCTTGGCCAGCCCCATCTTGGTGACCGTTGCCAGCCACGGCACGCCGAAGGCGTAGACCACGGCGATGCCGCCGATGACGCAGGCGATGGCGCAGCCGGCCAGCTGGCCGCCGAAGCCCGTCGCCCTGCCCGCCAGGCGCCGCGCCAGCCAGCCGGTCACGAACGCGCCCGCCACCAGCCCCACCAGGAAACCGCCGGTCGGCCCGAAGAACGCCCCCAGGCCGCCGCGCCCGCCCGGCAGCACCGGCAGGCCGATGGCCGCCAGCGCCAGGTACAGCAGGCAGGCCAGCGCGCCGCGCCCCGGCCCCAGCATGGCGCCGGCCAGCATGGCGCCCAGCGTCTGCAGCGTGATCGGCACGGGAATGCCCGGCAGCGGGATCGGCGGAATCAGGCTCAGCACCACGATCAGCGCGGCGAACAGCGCCACCAGCACAGTGTTGTTGGATTTCATTGCAATGCCCTTTCTATCTAGCGGGACGGGGGAATCAGGAAGGCAGTCGGAACGTCACAGGCTGCGGGCGTCGATGGCCTCGGCCACTTCCTGCGCCCGCTTCAGCGTCAGCACCACCAGCGGCACGATCAGCGCCACCGGGTTGGCGCCCAGCCCGCGGGCCGCCTGGGCCTCGCGGATCTCGTGGAAATTGCGCCATATCTCGGGCACGAAGCGCAAGGCCAGCGCCAACGCCAGCGAGACCTTGCCCGCGTCCAGCAGGCCGATGCGCTGCAGCGGCATCAGCACCCGCTCGCACACGGCGATCAGATCCGAGCTGCGGGTCGACAGCGTCACCGCCAGCGCCAGCCCGACCATCGCGGCGATGCGCAGGAGTACGGCCAGCGCCTCGCGCCAGCCCTGGAACCAGGCCGTGAACGCGCCGACGGCCAGCAACACCCAGACCAGGCCGCGCACCTGGCGCCAGACGCCGCCGGGCGTGGCGCCGGCGCACCACAGCAGCAGGCCGGCGACCGCGCAGGCGCCCGCCAGGAGGGCGGGATCGCGCACCAGGAACAGCCCGGCGCCGGCCGCGGCCAGCGCCAGCAGCTTCAGGCCGGCGGGCAGCCGGTGCAGCGGCGAGTCGCCAGGGATATATAAGGGCTCGATCACGCGCAGTGATTCCGGTACCAGCGCAGCGCGGCGGCCGGCTGGTCGTCGGCGGCAATGGCGCCGTCCTGGATCACCAGCACCCGCTCGAAGTCTTCCAGCAGCGCCAGGTCGTGGCTGACCACGATGGCGTCCTGCGGCATGGCGGCGATGGCGTCGCGCACCCGGTTGCGGTTGCGCAGGTCCAGCTGGGTGGTGGGTTCGTCGAACACCACCAGCCCCGGCCGCATCACCAGCACCGCCGCCAGCGCCACCAGCTGGCGCTCGCCGCCGGACAGGGTGTGGCTGGTGCGGTCCGCCAGGTGGGCCACGCCCAGGTCGGCCAGCGCGGCCTCGATGCGGGCCTCGCGTTGCGCGCGCTCGGGTTCCAGGTGTTTCAGGCCGAACGCCAGGTCCTCGCGCACGATCGGGAAGACGATCTGGTTCTCGGGGTTCTGGAACACGAAGCCGACCTGGCGGCGCACCGCCTTCAATTCATGCCGGGTATCCAGGCCGCCCACGCGCACGCTGCCGGAGGTCGGCAGCACCAGGCCGTTGACCAGCCGCGCCAGCGTGCTCTTGCCGGCGCCGTTGGGGCCGACGATGCCGACCCGGCGCCCGGCCAGCGCCACGCTCACCCCGCGCAACACTGTGGTCTGGGGCGTCGATACAATCGCCTGGTCAAACTCGATTAACATGGGGCGGGATTATGCCCGAACCATTTCGGGCATCGGGACTCCAAGAGCTGATATGGATAAAGTACGCAAAACCGACGCCGAATGGCGGGCCCAGCTGTCCCCGGAAGAATACGTCGTCACCCGCCAAAAGGGTACCGAACGCGCGTTCACCGGGCGCTACTGGAATACCTTCACCCCGGGCATCTACCGCTGCGTGGGCTGTGGCACGGCGCTATTCGCGTCGGACACCAAGTTCGACGCCGGCTGTGGCTGGCCCAGCTATTTCCAGGCGCTCGACCCGGAACTGGTGCGCGAGGAACGCGACACCACCCACGGCATGGTGCGCACCGAGGTGCTGTGCAACGTCTGTGACGCGCACCTGGGCCACGTCTTCCCGGACGGCCCCGAGCCCACCGGCCTGCGCTATTGCATCAACTCCCTGTCGATGACGTTCGAACCCATAGAAGAATGAAGAAGTTCCTGTTCGACCTCTTTCCGCTGTTCCTGTTCTTCCTGGCCTACCGGTTCACCGACATCTTCGTGGCCACCGGCGTGGCCATGGCGGCGGCGGTGCTGCAGATCGTCTGGCTCAAGGTCACCGGCCGGCCGACCGAAGCCATGCACTGGATCAACCTGACCGTGATCCTGGTGTTCGGCGGCGCCACCATCTGGCTGCACAGCGACGTCTTCATCAAATGGAAGCCCACGGTGCTGTACTGGCTGTTCGGCGGCGCGCTGGTGTTCGCCCGCCTGCTGTTCGGCCGCAACCTGATCCGCCGCCTGATGGAAAAGCAGATCCAGCTGCCGGACGCGGCCTGGGACAAGCTCAACCTGATCTGGGCCGGCTTCTTCCTGTTCGCTGGCGCCATCAATCTCTATGTGGCGTTTTCGGGGCACTTCACCGAATCCCAGTGGGTCAGCTTCAAGGCCTTCGGCCTGATGGGCCTGATGATCGTCTTCGTCATCGGCCAGTCGCTCTGGCTGGGCAAGCACATCCAGGCCGAGGACGGCCCGGGCGCGCCGCCCAAGCCCTGACACCCTGCGGCCGGGCCTGAACGCCCGGCTCCCTCCCCTCATGGCGCGCCCCGCGCGCCGGAACTTTACGATCGACGCCATGTCTGAGACCACCGACCGCATCGCCCTGATCCGCGAGCGCCTGGCCGTCCTGGAACCGGTTTCCCTGGACATCCTTGACGACTCGCATTTGCATGCCGGTCACGAAGGCAGTAAAAACGGCGCCGGCCATTATCGCGTGCATATCGTGGCATCCTGTTTTGCAGGACTGACCGCCGTGGCGCGACATCGGCTGGTGTATCATCATTTGCAAGATTTGATCCCCTATCCGATTCATGCGCTTGCGCTAGACGCCCAGGCTCCCAAATAGAAAGTAAAAGGATATTCATGAAACGCATCGTCATGCTGGCCGCCGCCTGCGTCATCGCCGTGCCCGCTTTTGCCCAGAACGTCGCCACCGTCAACGGCAAGGCCATTCCGCAGAAGAGCCTGGATCAATTCGTCAAGCTGCTGGTCAGCCAGGGCGCCACCGATTCGCCCCAGCTGCGTGAACAGGTCAAGCAGGAAATGATCAACCGCCAGGTCTTCGTGCAAGCCGCCGAATCCGGCGGCATCGCCAAGCAGGCCGACGTCCAGACGGAAATCGAACTGGCCCGCCAAGGCATCCTGGTCCGCGCCCTGATGGCCGACTACCTGGCCAAGCACCCGGTGTCGGACGCCAAGGTCACGGCCGAGTACGACAAGATCAAGAAAGAACAGGCCGGCAAGATGGAATACAAGGTCCGTCACATCCTGGTCGAAGACGAAAAGACCGCCAACGACCTGCTGGCCCAGCTGAAGAGCAACAAGGGCAAGTTCGACGACCTGGCCAAGAAGAACTCGAAGGACCCCGGCAGCGCCGAAAAGGGTGGCGACCTGGGTTGGGCTCCCCCGACCAACTACGTCCAGCCTTTCGCCCAGGCCGTGACCCAGCTCAAGAAGGGCCAACTGGTCGACAAGCCGGTCCAGACCCAATTCGGCTGGCACATCATCATGGTCGACGACACCCGCCCGGTGGAATTCCCGCCGCTGGATCAGGTCCGTCCGCAACTGGAAGAAATGCTGCGCCAGCAAACCCTGGCCGACTACCAGAAGGAACTGCGCGAAAAGGCCAAGATCCAGTAAATCTGGCGTCTTCCCGCGAAAACCGCCCGCCCTGCGCGGGCGGTTTTTTTGTCCGCGCGAAACGCCGGGGGAAGATGACGACGGTCGCGCCGGCAAGAAAAACAGGCCGCGCGCCAGAAGGCGGGCGGCCTGTTCGACAGGGCCGGGCGACGGGCCGGCGGCGCGGCCCCGACGCGATCAGGACAGGCCCAGCAGTTCCTTCAGCGCGTCCTCGTCCAGCACCGTGACGCCCAGTTCCTGGGCCTTGGTCAGCTTGCTGCCGGCGTCTTCGCCGGCCACCAGGTAGGCGGTCTTCTTGGACACCGAGCCGCTGACCTTGCCGCCCGCGGCCTGGATGCGCATGGAGGCTTCCTCGCGCGTCCAGTTGGGCAGCGTGCCGGTCAGCACGAAGGTCTTGCCGGCCAGCGTGGTGTCCTCGGGCACGGCCTCGGCCACCGGGTGCACGCCCTGCGCCTTGAGCTGGTCGATCACCTCGCGGTTGTGCTGCTCGGCGAAGAAGCGGCGGATCGAACCCGCCACCACCGGCCCCACGTCCGGCACCGAGGACAGCGCGTCCTCATCGGCGTCCATGATGGCCTCGATGCTGCCGAAATGCCGGGCGACGTCGCGCGCCGTGGTCTCGCCCACGTGGCGGATGCCCAGCGCGAACAGCAGGCGTCCCAGCGCCGGGGCGCGCGCCTTGTCGATGGCTTCGACCAGATTGTCGGCCGACTTCTGGCCCATGCGGTCCAGCCCCACCAGCTCGAGCGGACGCAGGCTGAACAGGTCGGCCAGCGATTTGACGCGGCCGCTGTCCACCAGCTGCTCCACCAGCTTCTCGCCCAGGCCCTCGATGTCGAGCGCCTTGCGGCTGGCGGCGTGCCACAGCGTCTGCTTGCGCTGCGCGGCGCAGAACAGGCCGCCGGTGCAGCGGGCGATGGTTTCGTCTTCCAGGCGCTCGATCGCCGAGCCGCAGACCGGACAGCCCTTGGGCATGACGAATTCACGCGCGTCGGCGGGACGCTGCTCGAGCACCGCGCCCACCACTTCGGGGATCACGTCGCCGGCGCGCCGCACGATGACCGTGTCGCCGATGCGCACATCCTTGCGGCGGATCTCGTCCTCGTTGTGCAGCGTGGCGTTGGTGACGGTCACGCCGCCCACGAACACCGGCTTGAGCCGGGCCACCGGCGTGATCGCGCCGGTACGGCCGACCTGCACCTCGATGTCCAGCAGCGTGGTGGTGGCCTCTTCGGCCGGGAACTTGTGCGCCAGCGCGAAACGCGGCGCCCGCGCCACGAAGCCCAGCAGCTTCTGCGCCGGCAGCGAGTCCACCTTGTAGACCACGCCATCAATGTCGTAGGGCAATTCGGGGCGCAAGGCGCCGACCTTGGCGTAGAAGGCCATCAGGCCCTCGGCGCCGGTGGCGCGATGGTTATGCTTGACGTTGACCGGCAGGCCGAGCGCGGCCAGCCAGTCGAGCATGGCGCCGTGCGATTTCTCGGGCAAGGTCGCGGCGGCGTCGGTCGCGCCGGCCGGCGCCTCGTCGAACAATCCGCTCTGGCTGCCCGGCAGGCCCTGCACTTCCCCCCACCCATAGGCGAAAAAGCGCAGCGGCCGCTTGGCGGTGATGCGCGGGTCGAGCTGGCGCAGGCTGCCGGCGGCGGCGTTGCGCGGATTGACGAAGACCTTCTCGTCACGCTTGGCCTGGGCGGCGTTGAGCTTCTCGAAATCGGCGCGGTTCATCAGCACTTCGCCACGCACCTCCAGCACCTTGGGCGCCGGGCCGGTCAGCTGCAGCGGGATCGCCTTGATCGTGCGGATGTTGGACGTGACGTCCTCGCCCGTCTGGCCATCGCCGCGGGTGGCGGCCTGGACCAGCCGGCCGTCTTCGTAGCGCAGGCTGATCGCCAGGCCGTCGAGCTTCAGTTCACAGAAATATTCGGCCTGCTGCGCCGGGCCCAGCAGGCCCGCGCCGCGCAGCGTGTCGGTGACGCGGCGGTCGAACGCCACCACGTCTTCCTCGTCGAAGGCGTTGCCCAGCGACAGCATCGGCACCGCATGGCGCACGCTGCCGAAGGCCGAAACCGGCGCCGCCCCCACCCGCTGGGTCGGGGATTCGGGCGTGACCAGTTCAGGGTGGGCGGCTTCCAGATCCTGCAGCTCGCGCATCATCCGGTCGTACTCGGCATCCGAGATCGACGGGTCGTCGTAGACGTAATAGCGGACGTTGTGCTGCTCGATTTCCGCGCGCAGGCGCGCCGCGGTTTCCGCCGCGAGGGTCCCTCCGGCCTTGCTCATTATGCAAACACCCGCTGGGCGCGCTCGCTGCCGGCGGGCAGGCCAGCCTGCTCGAGCTGGCCGAACAGCACCTGCAACCGTTCGTCGATGACGCTTTCCGAGCCGTCGGCCAGGGGCTTGCCCTGGTCATCGACCAGATCGGCGCGCAGGCGCGCGGCGAGCTCGCGGCCCACGTCGACCATGCGGCCGAAGGCGCGGCTGTCGGCGGGGCTGCAGGGCACGTCGAGCAACAGGTACAGGCGCTCGATGCCGCCCATGCCGGCGTCGAAGGCGGCGCCGTCGGCGCGCGCCAGGGTGAAGCGGGCCACGCCGTTCTCGGCCGGCCAGGCCAGGCGGTTGCCGTCGGCGACGAAGCCGGCGTCGCGGGCGACGCTCAGGACCTCGGCGGCCGGCTGGGCGGCGCCCAGCAGCAGCGTCAGGCCGACCTGGGTGTCCAGCGCGGCGCAAGTGTCGTCCAGGCGCGCGGCCTGTTCCAGCACGGCCTGCTGGTCGGGGCCTTCGATGGTGGCGTCGAAGCGTTCGGCCATGTCCTGGGCGCGGGCCCAGGCCTGCGACCATTCGATGGCGGTCAGCGGGCCGCTGCGGTTGGCCAGCAGCACGGCCAGCTGCATCGAGGCATACGATTCGCCGGTGTGCACGCGCGCGCGGTGGCGGCGTTGATCGGTTTCGGCGAACACGCGCATGGGCTTGCGGCCCACCTGGCGCAGGCTCTGCATGTAGGGCAGCAGGTCGGCGCCGCGCGCCGGCTCGGCGAAGTTGATCTCGATGACCACCTCGCAGGCGGGATCGGGTTCCTCGGCGTCGTCGGCATCGCTGCCCGGATCGACCGGCTTGGGCTGCTCGGGGTGCGCCTTGGGCGCGTCGCCCATGCCCGGCTCGCGGCGCACGGATGCGCCACCCGCGGCGGCGGCCGTTGCGGCACCCGCGCCCAGCAGCGGATCCTGCTCGGAGGTGGGGAAATGGCTTTGCATCTTGCGGCGGACGCGGCGGTCCTGCCACCAGTTGAAGCCCAGCACCAGCAGTATCAGCAAGACGCCCAGGGCAATCAGCCCGATCTGCAAATCACTCATGTGTAAATCCCGCGCCATGAAGCCGGCGCCATTCTGAATATTGGTTTATGCCGCTTCGGAGGCCATCATCTGGACGGCCGAATCTATGTCTACCGCAACGATACGCGAAACCCCCTGCTCTTGCATGGTGACGCCGATCAGTTGCTTGGCCATCTGCATCGCGATCTTGTTGTGCGAGATGAACAGGAACTGGGTCTGCTCGCTCATGTTGGCGACCAGGTTGGCGTAGCGTTCGGTATTGGCGTCGTCCAGCGGCGCGTCCACCTCGTCCAGCAGGCAGAACGGCGCGGGGTTCAGCTTGAACAGCGCGAACACCAGCGCGGTGGCGGTCAGCGCCTTTTCACCGCCCGACAGCAGGTGGATGGTGCTGTTGCGCTTGCCCGGCGGCTGCGCCATGACCTGCACGCCGGCGTCGAGGATTTCCTCGCCGGTCATGGTCAGCTTGGCCTCGCCGCCGCCGAACAGCTTCGGGAACAGCTCGCCAAAGTGGCCGTTGACGACGTTGAAGGTCTCTTGCAGCAGGTCGCGGGTTTCGCGGTCGATCTTGCGGATCGCGTCTTCCAGGGTCTCGATGGCGGTCATCAGGTCCTGGTGCTGGTCGTCGAGGAAGCCCTTGCGCTCGCGCGAGGTGTTCAGTTCGTCCAGCGCGGCCAGGTTGACCGAGCCGAGCGATTCGATCTGGCGCGAGATGCGCGTGACTTCCGATTGCAGCCAGCTGGCGCGGCGCCATTCGTCGGGCTGGTTGGCCAGGTCCTGGGCCAGGGCCTCGCGGTCGACCTCGCGGGCGTTGAGCTGCTCGGTGAACTGCTCTTCGGCCAGGCGCGCGGCCTGTTCCTGCAACTGCAATTCGGTAATGCGGGCGCGGCGCGGCTCGAGCGTGCGCTCCTGTTGCATGCGGTCTTCGTCGGCGCCGCGCAGCAGGGCCGCCAGGTTTTCCATTTCCTGGCGCGCGCGCGACAGCGCCTCTTCGCGCTCGGCGCGCAATTCCAGGGCGTCCTGCAGGCCGGCCTGGGAGGCCGAGGCGTCCAGGTCGACCAGGTCGGCCAGCAACTGTTCGAGTTCGACCTCGCCGCGCTGGCTCTGGTCGGCCGCCAGCTGGCGGTTGCGCTGCAGGTCGGTGATGCGGACCTGGATGCCGCGCTCGGCGAATTCGGCTTCCTGGGCGGCGCGTTCGAGCTCGCGCAGGCGGGTGCGGGCGGCCTCGGCCTGGGCGGCCAGGGTCTCGCCGTCCATTTCCGCGTCGGCGAAGCGCGACTGGTGCTCGGCCAGTTCCTCGTCGAGCGCCTCGAAGCGGGCTTCGGCCTCTTCGCGGGTGGCGCGCAGGTCTTCTTCGTGCGCCGAGATCTCTTCGAGGTCCTGGCGCAGGCGCGAGGCGTGCTGGCCGGACTGCTCGGCCTGCTGCTGCAGGCGCGAGTGCTCCAGCTGGATGTCGTGCACCCGGCGGGTGACTTCGGCGACCCGCTGGCGGGCCGGCGCGATGGCCTGGCTGACCTGCTGCCAGGCGACCTCGGCGCGGGCGACGGCGGCGCGGGCCTGGTCGGTGATGAGCTGCTGGGCCTTGATCTCGCGCTGCAGGTTTTCGATTTCCTGCTGGCGCGCCAGCAGGCCGGCCTGCTCGGAATCCGGGGCATAGAAGCGCACGCTGTGCGCATCGACCAGATGGCCCGCCTTGACCACGCAGGCGGCGCCGGCCGGCAGCGTGGCGCGGGTGGCCAGGGCCTGGGCCAGATCGGTGGCGGTGTAGATGCCGCCCAGCCAGTCATTGAGCAGCGTGCGCAGGTCCGGATCGGTGATGCGCAGCAGGCTGGCCAGCGGCGTCAGGCCGGCGGGCGCGGCCGGCGCGGGAGCCGCGGCCGGCAATTGATAGAAGGCCAGGCGGGCCGGCGGCGCGTCCTCGGAGAAGGCGCGGGCCCAATCCAGGCTGCGCACCTCGAGGGACGCCATGCGCTCGCGCAGGGCGGCTTCCAGGGCGGTCTCCCAGCCCGGTTCGATATGCAGTTTCTGCCACAGGCGCGACAACCCGGCCAGCTCGTGCTTGGCCAGCCACGGCTCCAGCGCGCCCTGTTTCTGCACGTCTTCCTGCAGCTTCACCAGCGCCGACAGGCGGGCTTCCAGGCGCGCCAGGTTCTGCGCGTCGGTCTGGGCGGCGGCCTGGGCGCGGCTGCGCTCGGCGTCGGCGTCGGGGATCTGGCCTTCGAGGGTGGCCAGCGCTTCCTGGGCCTCCTCGAGCTGGTCTTCGCCGGCGACGCGGTCGCCGGCCAGTTGCTCCAGGCGCACCGGATCGGGGCTGTGCAATTCGCGCAGTTCCTGCTGCAGGCGCTCGCGGCGCTGCTCCAGGGTCTGCATCTGGCGGTCGGCGTCGCGCTGGGTCTGCGCCACCAGGGCCAGGTTCTGCTCCACCCGCGCCAGCGAGGCGCGCATCTCGTCGCGGCCGGAAGCGGCCTCGCGCACGCGCTGCTCGACCGCCGGCAACGCCGCCTGGGCGTCCTCGGCGGCGGCGCGCGCCTCTTCGGTGCGGGCGGCGCCGGCGGCCAGGTCTTCCTCGGCCTGCGCGATCTGCTCGGTGCAGTGCTCGCGCTGGCTGGTCCATTCGGAGATCTGCTGCTGCAGCTGGTCGCGGCGGGCCTGCAGGCGGTTGCGGGAATCCACCACGTGGCGGATTTCCGCCTCCAGGCGGCTGACCTGGGCGTTGGCCTCGTACAGGGCGCCCTGGGAGGCGTGAACCGCGTCGCTGGCGGCGTAGTGGGCCTGGCGCCGGGATTCGAGCGCGGCCTCGCCGGCCCGCAGGCCGGCGATGGCGGCTTCCAGCTCGTTCTGGGCCTGGGCCATTTCCTGGGACTTCCTGGCGCGCTCTTCGCGCGCGCCGGTTTCCTTCAGGAACCACAGCGCGTGCTGTTTCTTTTCGCCGTCGGCCTGCAGCTCGCGGTAGCGGGTGGCGACCTCGGCCTGGGCCTCCAGCTTTTCCAGCTGGCTGTTCAGTTCGCGCAGGATGTCTTCGACGCGGGTCAGGTTCTCGCGCGTGTCGGACAGGCGGTTTTCGGTCTCGCGGCGGCGCTCTTTGTAGCGCGACACGCCGGCGGCCTCTTCCAGGAACACCCGCAATTCCTCGGGGCGTGCCTCGATCAGGCGGTTGATCATGCCCTGGCCGATGATGGCGTAGCCGCGCGCGCCCAGGCCGGTGCCCAGGAAGATGTCATGGATGTCGCGGCGCCGGACCTGCTGGTTATTGACGAAATAGCTGCTGGTGCCGTCGCGCGTCAGCACGCGGCGCACCGCGATCTCGGCGTAGGTGCTCCATTGCCCGGCGGCGCGGCCCTCGCTGTTGTCGAACACCATTTCGACCGACGCGCGGGCCGCCGGCTTGCGGTTGCCCGAGCCGTTGAAGATGACGTCCTGCATGGACTCGCCGCGCAGCTCCGAGGCCTTGGCCTCGCCGAGCACCCAGCGCACCGCGTCGATGATGTTCGATTTGCCGCAGCCATTGGGACCCACCACGCCCACCAGCTGGCTGGGCACGGGAATCACGGTGGGATCGACGAAGGACTTGAAGCCGGCGAGTTTGAGCTGAGTAAGACGCACAGTACGATGACGACGGGGTGGGTTGAACGAAAGGCGTTAACGGACCTGCCGCACAGATTGCAAACCGGCCCGTGTAGGGCCGGCTTGCGTATGGGTCGTATGATACCGCAGGCAGTCTGTCCCCAAACGTGAGCAAAGGTCAAGCCGGGGACTGCCCGCCCCCTTGGCGGCCGCGCGACTGACCCACCGCAACCCGCGGGCAAACGCTGAATAGCCCTCCCCCCGTCACGGGCTATACTCGCTGACACTTTTTCGCAAGACGCATAATTTTCACGCAGACCGACCGGGCTCAGGTCAAAGTACGGGGACATTCTTGAAACGAGGTTTCTATCTGGTCATGGCCGCGCAGGCCTTCTCGTCATTGGCGGACAACGCGCTATTCATTGCCGCGATCGCCCTGATACAGGAACTGCACGGCCCCGACTGGCTGGCCCCGATCATGAAATGGTCCTTCGCGCTGGCCTACGTGGTGCTGGCGGCCTTCGTCGGCGCCATCGCCGACTCCTACCCCAAGGGCCGCGTGATGTTCTCGACCAACGCCCTGAAAGTGGCCGGCTGTCTGCTGATGTTCTCGTACGCCAGCATCGGCGTGGCGCCTGAATACCAGACCTACCTGGTCTGCGCCGCCTACGGCGTGGTGGGCATCGGCGCCGCCGCCTACTCCCCCGCCAAGTACGGCATCGTCACCGAAATGCTGCCCCCCAGCATGCTGGTCAAGGGCAACAGCTGGATCGAGGGCCTGACCGTCTTCTCCATCATCCTGGGCACGGTGCTCGGCGGCCTGCTGATCTCGACCACGGTCTCCACGGCGCTGCTGCAACATTCCTTCATCGGCAAGCTGGTGCACACCCCAGCCGAGGCGGCCATCCTGGTGATCGCCTTCGTCTACCTGCTGGCGGCGCTGTGCAACCTGCTGATCCCGCACACCCACGTGCGCTATCCGCCGCAGCAGAAGAACCCGATCAAGCTGATGGGCACCTTCCGGGGCTACGTCCGCGTCCTCTGGAAAGACAAGCTGGGCCAGATCTCGCTGGCCGTCACCACCCTGTTCTGGGGCGCCGGCGCCACGCTGCAGCTGATCGTCATCGAATGGGGCCGCAGCCACCTGGGCTACCAACTGGACAAGGCCTCCATGCTGATGGGCGTGGCCGCCCTGGGCACGGTGGTGGGCTCGATCCTGGCCGGCCGCATTCCGCTGCGCCGCGCGCTGTCGGTGCTGCCGGTGGGCGCGGCCATGGGCCTGGTGGTGCTGCTGATGCCGCTGGTCTACTCGCCCTGGAGCGTCTACCTGCTGCTGTTGCTGACCGGCGGGCTGGCGGGCTTTTTCGTGGTGCCGATGAACGCCCTGCTGCAGCATCGCGGCCACGTGCTGCTGTCGGCGGGCCACTCGATCGCGGTGCAGAACTTCAACGAGCAGCTCAACATCCTGCTGATGGTGGCCGTGTACACGCTGCTGCTGTGGCTGCAGCTGCCCATCAACGTCATCATCGTGATCTTCGGCACCGTCGTCGCCGTGCTGATGGTGGTGTTCATGCGCTGGAGCAAACGCAACCTGACGGACAACCCTGAACTGCACGACCAGATCGGCCAGGAAGGCCACGGCCACGCGCTCGACTCGCACTCGCATTCGCGCCAGTAAAAAGCCGGCCGCCGCCCGCGCGGCCCGCCCCGTCCCCCGGCAGCGCCCGGGGCCGACAACGCCCCGGCGGCGCTAGACCAGCCGGGCCGCCAGCTTCAGGTCCTGCCAGGCCCGCGCCTTCTCGGCCGGGCTGCGCAGCAGGTAGGCCGGGTGATAGCTCACGATCACCGGGATCTCGCGCCCCTCATCCGTTTTCATCTGGTGCACGCGGCCGCGCAGGCTGCCGATGGTGGCATCCGTGCCCAGCAGCGTCTGGGCGGCGAAGCGGCCCAGCACCAGGATGCGCTCGGGCTTGAGCAGCGCGATCTGGCGCATCAGGTAGGGGCTGCAGGCGGCGATTTCCTCGGGCTTGGGATTGCGGTTGCCCGGCGGACGGCACTTGATCACGTTGGCGATGAAGACGTCGCGCTCGCGGCTCATGCCGACGGCGGACAGCATGGCGTCCAGCAATTGCCCGGAGCGGCCGACAAAGGGCTGGCCCTGCCGGTCTTCCTGCTCGCCCGGGGCCTCGCCCACCACCAGCCAGCGCGTGGGCTGGCCGCCATGGCCGAACACCGCGTGGCGCCGGCCGCCGCACAGGCCACAGGCGGTGCAGGCCAGCACCTGTTCGCGCAATTCATCCAGATTGGCATTCTTGACCGCTTCGGCGACCGGAATGACCGCCGGAGCGGCCTCCTCGACCGCCGCCTTGGGCGCCGGCTTGGGAGGCGGGCCATTGCGCAGGCCCGGTCCCGGGCCGGCCGCCCGGGCAACGGGCGCCTGGACTTGCGGCTGCGCCGCCGCGGGCGGCGGCGCGGCAACGTCGCGCAACGGCGCAGCGGCAGCGCCGGCCGGCTCGACGACTGGGGAATCCGTTTTGGAAACAACGACTTGCGGCGCGGGCACGGCCACCGGCTGCGGCGCCGGCCGCAGCCACAGGCGTTCCATGCCCAGCTCGCGCAGCCACAGGCGCTGCAGCGGATTCACGCGCGGCGCGGGCGAGGCCGGCACGGTATTGGGCGCCGTCACGCCGACGCTCCCACGGACGCCGCGGCGACAGGCGCGTCCAGGCGCTTCTGCATCACCAGCGCATCCTCGCGCCCGCCCTTCTCGGCCGGGTAATAACCGCGCCGCAGGCCGATCTGCAGGTAGCCGCGGGCCTTGTAGAACTCGACGGCCGACACATTGGACGGACGCACTTCCAGCAGCACGCCCTCGAGACCGCGTTCGCGCGCCTGCTGCTCGCACCAGTCGAGCAGCACGCTGCCCAGCCCCTGCCGATGCAGGTCGCGGGCCACGGCAATCACCAGCAGGTGAGCCACGTCGGGGGCGAACATCAGGATGCAGAAGCCCGCCACCCGGCCCTCGCGCCGCAGCGTCCAGGCGCCATAGCCGGCCGCCAGCGCGTCGGTGAAATTGCCGCGGGTCCAGGGAAAGGCCTGGACGTTGGCCTCCAGGGCCACGACCTCGTCCAGGTCCGCGTCGGTCAGCGGCTGCGGGCAGACCGGCGCCAGCGTCGACTGCGCCTTGGGATTGCCGCCCTCGCCGCGCAGGCGTTCGGCGGTGGTGAAGGCGACCTTGTCGCGCACGTACAGCGGCGCGGCCAGCTCCGGCGGCACGGTTTCCCCGCGCTGCCAGGCCTGGCTCGCCAGGCGTGCCACGCTGGCGGCCTCGGGCCGCCGCGCCTCGGCGGCGCGGCGCCAGCCAGCGGGAATGGTCATCTCGGCGGCGTAGGCGTCCCAGGCGTCACCCGCCAGCAGCGCCTGCAGCGGCCGCCCGGCGGCGCGCGACCAGGCCGGCAGGTGGTGCGCCGTCCAGGGCGCCACTTCGGCGGCCGCGATCAGCAGCGGCGCCTGCAGGGTGTCCCAGACGGGCTCGCCCGTCGGGCCGGCGCCCTGGCGGTAGACCGCCAGATAGACTTCGTTCATGCGGGCGTCCAGCGCCACCACGATGGCGTCGTCCGGCCCGCCGCCCGCCTGGGCGGCCACGGCCTGATGCGAGACCACCGGCAATACCGGGATGCCCAGGCCCATGGCCATGCCCTGGGCCACGCCGCAGGCCACGCGCAGCCCGGTGAAGCCGCCCGGCCCCTGGCCGAACGCCACCGCCTGCAGGGCGCCAGGCGCCAGGCCGGCCTCGGCCAGCAGTTCATTGGCCATCGGCAAGAGGCGTTCCGCGTGCTCCTGGGAGCCCTCGTGTTCGCGGACGGCGACCTCCAGCCGCCCGTCGGAGACGCGCAAAAGGGCCACGCCGCACCGCGACGAAGAGGTTTCCAGAGCCAGCAGGTTTAGTTCCATAGATGCAGATTGTACGAAATACCGGGGGATTCCCCCCGTATGTAAGGGGGATTTCAACCATGGTTCGCAATGTGTAATATCTTGTGAACGCCCACTAGCCGCTGGTTCTTGTCACTGTTACATTTCCGGCCATGAACACGCAAAACACCACCCCCACCCGAAAAATCCTCGTCGTCGACGATGATCCGCGCTTGCGCGATTTGCTGCGTCGGTATCTGTCCGAGCAGGGATTCAACGTTTTCGTTGCCGAAGACGCCAAAGAGATGGGCAAACTCTGGCAACGCGAGCACTTCGACCTGCTCGTGCTGGATCTGATGCTGCCCGGCGAAGATGGCCTGTCCATCTGCCGCCGGCTGCGCGGTGGCCACGACAATACTCCCATCATCATGCTGACGGCCAAGGCGGAAGAAATCGACCGCATCGTCGGCCTGGAGATGGGCGCGGACGACTACCTGTCCAAACCGTTCAATCCCCGTGAGCTGCTGGCCCGGATCAACGCGATCCTGCGCCGCCGCGGCACCGAGGAACATCCCGGCGCCCCCAGCCAGGAAAACGAATCCATCGCCTTCGGCCCCTACGTGCTGAACCTGTCGACCCGCACGCTCACGCGCAACGGCGAACAGGTGCCCATCACGACCGGCGAATTCTCGGTGCTCAAGGTGTTTGCCCGCCACCCGAAGATTCCGCTGTCGCGCGACAAGCTCATGGAACTGGCCCGCGGCCGCGAATACGAAGCCTTCGACCGCAGCCTCGACGTGCAGATCTCGCGCCTGCGCAAGCTGATCGAGCCGAATCCGTCCAAGCCCGTATTCATCCAGACCGTCTGGGGTCTCGGATACGTGTTTGTGCCGGACGGTGGTAGTTGATCGATACGCCCGCCCCGGGCAGGAGCGCAGCCTCGTGCCCCGCTTGCGCAAAACCTTCAGGAACCTGACTTCACGTCTGCGGCTCGGCTTGTTCGGCCGCACGTTCCTGCTGCTGGCCGCCTTGATGCTGGTCAGTCTTGGGGCGTGGCTACAAGTCTTCTTCAGCATGGAGCTGGGCCCGCGCGCCAATCAGATGGCGCAGCGGGTGATCACGGCCGTCAATATCACGCGCACCGCGCTGATCTATTCCCATAACGGCGAACGCAGCAAGCTCCTACTCGACCTGGCCACCAATGAAGGCATCCAGGTCTATCCGCGCGAGGTCACCGACTTCGCCGAAGCCCTTCCCGACGACGATTACTGGCAGCGCGTGGCGCAGCACATCCGCACCCGCTTCGGCCCGGAAACCCAGATCGCCTGGGGCGTGAACCAGGTGCCCGGATTCTGGGTCAGCTTCCAGATCGAAAAGGATCTTTACTGGCTGGTGTTCGAGCGCGAGCAGATCGGACTGACCGGCGGCATCGAATGGCTGGGATGGGGCGCCACGGCGCTACTGCTGTCCCTGGTGGGCGCGGCGGTCAGCGTCGGCTTTGTCAACCGGCCGCTGTCGCGGCTGGCGCGCGCGGCCCAGGTGCTGTCGCGCGGCGAGACCCCGGCGCCCCTGCCCGAGCAGGGCCCGCTGGAGATCCGCGACCTGAACGCCTCGTTCAACCGCATGGCCAAGGACTTGCGGCAGGCCGAGGCCGACCGCGAGCTGATGCTGGCGGGCATTTCCCATGACCTGCGAACGCCGCTGGCGCGCATGCGCCTGGAAATCGAACTGAGCGGCGTGTCGGAAGACGCGCGCCAGGCCATCGACGAGGACCTCGGCCAGATCGACCACAGCATCGGCCAGCTGATGGAGTACGCCCGTCCCGCCGGCACCCTGCCGCAACTGGCCACCGACATTTCCGCCGTGCTGGCCGAGCTGTACGAGCGCGAGCGCAGCCACACCTCGTCGCTGGGCGGCGAGCTGGACGCCACGCTCGAACCCGGCCTGCGCGCCCGCATCACCGCGCTGGACCTGAAGCGCATCGTCAGCAACCTGATCGAGAACGCGCGCCGCTATGGCCGCTCGACCGACGGCATGGCCCATCTGGTCATGACACTGCAAGCTGAGGGCGGCATGATCGTGATCGAGGTGTCCGACCGCGGTCCCGGCATCGCCCCCGAGGACGTCGACCGCCTGTTGCGTCCCTTCTCGCGCGGCGAAGCCGCCCGCACCGGCGTCAGTGGCGCCGGCCTGGGCCTGGCGATCGTCGAACGCCTGCTCAAGCACGTCGGCGGCGCCCTGCGCATGCTGCCGCGCGAGGGCGGCGGACTGACCGCCCGCATAGAGTTGCCCAAAGCGAAGTTTAGGAATTATCAATTAGACAACGATAATCCATAGCGTAGAATTTATGGTTTGAGGCACCGCCTTAATTCCACCAACAACTACTGGGAGTAAACATGAAAACTGTTGGCGACAAACTCGAGCCCTTCAAGGTTACCGGCGTCAAGCCCGGCTTCAACCAGCACGAAGAAAACGGCGTCTCGGCTTTCGAAGACATCACCGAAAGCTCGTTCCCCGGCAAGTGGAAGGTGATCTACTTCTACCCGAAGGACTTCACGTTCGTGTGCCCGACCGAAATCGTCGGCTTCAACAAGCTGGCCAAGGATTTCGAAGACCGCGACGCCGTCCTGCTGGGTGGCTCGAGCGACAACGAATTCGTCAAGCTGGCCTGGCGCCGTGAGCACCCGGACCTGAACAAGCTGGGTCACTACCAGTTCGGCGACACCACCGGCGCCCTGATCGACCAGCTGGGCGTGCGTGAAAAGGGCGCTGGCGTTGCCCTGCGCGCCACGTTCATCGTCGACCCGGACAACACGATCCAGCACGTTTCGGTGAACAACCTGAACGTCGGCCGTAACCCGGAAGAAGTCCTGCGTCTGCTCGACGGTCTGCAGACCGACGAGCTGTGCCCGTGCAACCGTACGGTTGGCGGCGCCACGCTGTAATTTCCAGCCCGGCCGGGGACCTGTCCGCAGGTCCTTCGCCGGGCTTTAACTGCGCTAGATTATAGGTAAAAACTATGGAATTTCTGACGACCATTAAGGAACAGCTGCCGGATTGGGCCAAGGACATCCGCCTGAATCTGGACGCCGTGATCGCCCGCTCGACCCTGGCCCCGGAAGACGCCGTCGGCGCCGCCCTGTCGGCCGCCTACGCCGCGCGCAGCCCGGTGCTGGTCGAAGCCTTCAAGAGCGGCCTGTCGGAAGCCGACGCCAATGCCGCGCTGACCGCCTCGGCGCTGATGGGCATGAACAACACCTGGTACCCGTATGTCGAGATGACCGGCGACGCCCAGCTCAAGAGCCTGCCGGCCCAGCTGCGCATGAACGCCTACGCCACCCATGGCGGCGTCGACAAGAAGCGCTTCGAGCTGTTCGCGCTGGTGGCTTCGATCATCGGCAAGTGCCACTTCTGCGTCGCCTCGCACTACGAGAACCTGAAGAAGGACGGCCTGTCGACGGAACAGCTGCGCGATGCCGGCCGCATCGCCTCCGTGGTCAATGCCGCCGCCCTGGCGCTGGCCGCCCAGGGCAAGTAAGCCCCGGCTGACGAAAAAAAACCCGCCTGCGCGAGCAGGCGGGTTTTTTATTGGGCGCGTGGCGCCGCGGCGCTTACTTGTCCTGGGCGGTCTTGACCTTCACCATCGGCAGGCCGTTGGCGACCCAGGCCTCGATCCCGCCGCGGTACCAGTAGGCCGGCCAGCCCAGCGTGCCGGCGCGCAGCGCGGCGTTGTAGGACGAGCGGTCGTTCATGCTGGCGCCCACGAACACCAGGGGAACGTTGTGTTCCTTTTCGGTGCCCGTCTTCTTGTGCAGCCAGCCGTCGAAGGCGTTCTGCATCTGGTCCGCGACGCTGCCGTCCGAGCCCGCGTCGATCAGCGGGAAGGCATCGGGCAGCGTCTCGTTCGAGCCGCTGGTGTCGATCACCAGCAGGTTCTTTTCGTTCTTGTACAGGGCCACCAGGTCGCGCGTCGTGATGACCTTGGCGCGCGGGTGGCTGCTCGGCGTCGGGCCCTTGTAGGGCGACGAGAACAGCAAGGTGGTCGGCGGCACGCCGAGGTCGCGCAGTTCGTCGAAGCCGCCGCTGGGCGCGGCGCCGCCGGATTGCTGACGCGGCTGTTGCTGCGGTTGCTGCTGCGGCTGTTGCTGTTGCTGTTGGGGCGCGGCCGCGCCGCCCTGCTTGGGTTCGCCGCCGACCGTGCCCATCTCGATGTCGGACACCATCACCGCGATATTCTCGATCAGTTCGTAGCACATGGTGATCGTGCCTTCGCGCGGGCTGTACCAGGCGTTGAGCTTGCCGCAATCCTTGAACACCACATTGACCGGCCGCGGCAGGACGTAGGTCTTGCCCAGTTCCTTGATGTTGTTGCCGATCGGCTGGGACAGGTTGATGGCGAACAGGTTGCCGACGCGGCGCGACGACGGCTCGAACACCACGTTGACCGGCGCGCCGGGCGCGTTGGCCGGCTGCTCGCCGTCCGGCGTCCAGGCGCCGACGCGGGTGTGGGGCGCCAGGATCCTGCGCCAGGCGCGGTTCTGCTTGGAGTACTCATCCGCGCAGCGCGCCTTGGTCCGGTCCTCGAAGCCGACCTGCTGGACCAGGGATTCGAACACGCCGGGGTTGCCGCCGTACATGATGCACAGCATGTTGCGGAAGCGCTTGAGGTCGCCGGTGTGCTCGTCCTGCCAGGGCGAGTTGCCCGCGCCCTTGGCTTCGGCCAGCTTGCCGCTGTAGTACCACTGCAGCGCGGCGTAGGTCGCGCCGCCGTTGACCATGGCGTTGGCTTCCTTGTCCTTGGACGGGTACATGGTCGGCTCGACGATCTGCAGCGCCGAATAGATGTCGACCGCGTCTTCCTCGGCGCCGGTCGACGGCAATTCGAGTTCGCCGATCAGGGCATGGCCGAACTCGTGCAGGAAGATGCTGCGCATGATGCCGGCATAGACCGACACCATGCGCACGGTATCGCCACCGAAGGTCGGCAGCGGTCCGGAACCCGGCACGCCGCTGTTCGAGCCGGATTGCGGCTGTTGCTGGGGCGCGCGCGGCGGCTGCTGCTGGGGCGCCCCGCCCTGTTGCGGCGCGCCGCCGGCAGGCTTGTTGGAATTCAGGCTCGAATTGATGGTGAAGTCGGCGATCCCGAAGGTGCCGACGTCATACGCCATGATGCCCAGTTCGGAGCCCAGCGCCGGCTCGTCTTCGATGTCGCCGATCTTCTGGCCGTTGACGATGAAGCGCGCCGCGCCCGGGACTTCGACGACCTTGATGCGGTCGGAGCCGTCCAGCTTGGCCACGTTGGGCACGTTGGCGATATCGCGGCGCTTGTCGCCGTTCAGACAGAACAGGATGGTCTGCTTGGCGGCCGTGAGTTCGAGCAGGCAAAGGGCCTTGCGCGCGCGGTTGTTCAGCACCAGGCCGATCGAGGCCTTGGGGTTGGTCGAGTTCAGGACCACGTTGACGTCGGTGATGCGGCCGTTTTCCGGCGCCTCGCCCACGTTGAGATACAGCGTCTGTTCGCTGCCGGCGGCCGCCCGGTTGCGCAAGGTGAACCAGCCATCCTCGACGCCCGCGGTCCAGCCCTGCAGCATCTGGGATCGGACAGCCCCGGAAAGCGGGCCGAGCTGCTGCTCGAATTCTGCATGTGCAGGCGAACCAAAGGCGACCAGGGCCAAAAATAAGGCAGCGCCACGTACATGCATTTCTAGTGTCCCTATTATCCAGACGTTAAGTAGCGGCAGAGTATTCCAGTTCAAATGCACCCGCAAGACGAAAGCAGGCGGCGTTTCCGGCGCCGACGGCCGAAATCACGCGCAATCCCGCCAAACCGCAGCAAGGGCGCGGCTCGCGGCTTTTTTTGCGTTTTGTTAATTTATTATGGACATGTATCCGCACGAATATCCGTGCGAATAAAACAACGCATGCACGCAAAAACAATGGCGCGGAGAAATCCGCGCCATGCGTTCAAAAACGGGTTGGCCTGGCGGCAGTCAGGTCCGCGCCAGCAATGCCACCACGGTCGCCGCGATGCCTTCCTTGCGCCCCAGGTAACCCAGGCCTTCGTTGGTCTTGGCCTTGATGTTGACCTCGGTTTCGGCCAGGCCGGTGTCGGCCGCGATGTTCCTGACCATGGCCGGCGCATGCGGGCCGATCTTGGGCGCCTGCGCATGCAGGGTCGCGTCGATGTTCACCGGCGTCCAGCCGGCCTGGCGCACCCGCGCCATGGCCTCGCGCAAGAGCACGCGGCTGTCCGCGCCCTTGAAGGCCGGATCGGTGTCGGGGAAATGGCGGCCGATGTCGCCGAGGCCGGCCGCGCCCAGCAGGGCGTCGGTGATCGCGTGCAGCAGCACATCGGCGTCGGAATGACCCAGCAGGCCGTGGCTGTGGGGAATGGTCACACCGCCGATGATCAGCGGCCGGCCCTCGACCAGCGCATGCACGTCAAAACCCTGTCCAACGCGGAAAGGAATACTCATAGCCATTTTTCCATCAGTTCGAAATCGTCCGGCCAGGTCACTTTGAAATTGCGCATCGCGCCGGGCACCAGCAGCGGCGCGTAGCCGGCGGCCTCGATCGCCGAGGCCTCGTCGGTCACCGCCACGCCGTTCACCGCGGCGGCCGTCAGCGCGTCGCGCAGGGCGCCGGCGCGGAACATCTGCGGCGTCTGCGCCAGCCACAGGCCGTTGCGGTCGAGCGTGCGCTCGACCCGCTCGTGGCCACCCTTGACGGTGTCGGCCACCGGCAGCGCCAGCAGGCCGCCGACCGGATCCGCCAGGCAGGCGTCGATCAGGCGCGCCAGCGCCGCGGCCGGCAGGCCGGGGCGGGCCGCGTCGTGCACCAGCGCCCAGGTATCGTCGGAGACGCCGCTGTCGGCCAGCGCCCCCGCCACGGTATCGGCGCGGGTGGCGCCGCCGCAGGCGCGCCAGACGGTGCGGGGCAGGCCGGCCACGGCCTGGTCGACCCAGCCGTCGCCCGGCGTCACCGCCACCCGCACCTGCGACACGCGGTCGTCGGCGAGCAAAGCGGCCACCGCGTGGCGCAGCATGGGCTGTCCGGCCAACGGACGGTATTGTTTGGGCACGCTCTCGGCGCCGGGGCGGCTGGCGCGGGCGCCGACGCCGGCGGCGGGAACGATGGCAATGATTGAGTCAGACATGGTTCGGTGATTTTATAATCTTCCGCTTGATGCCTGCTCCCAGCCTGATGCCCGCTCCCACCTCCTCCGCCACGGCAGCGCCGCCCGTTCCCGCGACCGCCCCCACCCTTGCCGCGCTCAAAGCCGGCGCGCGCTATGCGCAGCCTCGCCCGCCGGGCTCCGGCGACGCCTGGCTGCTGACCGACCTGGCCCGGCAGGCGGCCGCGCCGCTGGTGGTGCTGACCGCCGAGCCGCTCGAAGCCCAGCGCCTGGCCGAGGAAATCGCGCTGTTCGCGCCCGGCCTGCGCGTGCGCCAGCTGCCCGACTGGGAAACGCTGCCGTACGACGCCTTCTCGCCGCACCAGGATCTGATCTCCGAGCGCCTGCACACCCTGCATTCGCTGATGATGAAGACGGTGGACGTGCTGACGGTGCCGGTCACCACCGCGCTGTACCGGCTGGCGCCGCCCTCCTTCCTGGCGGCCTACACCTTCTCCTTCAAGCAGAAGGACAAGCTCAACGAGGCGGCGCTGCGCGCGCAGCTGACGCTGGCGAACTACAACCACGTCACCCAGGTCACCGCGCCCGGCGAGTTCTGTCTGCGCGGCGGCCTGATCGACCTGTTCCCGATGGGATCGGCGCTGCCCTACCGGCTGGACCTGTTCGATGACGAGATCGAGACCATCCGCAGCTTCGACGTCGACACCCAGCGCAGCCTGTATCCGGTGCGCGAGGTGCAGCTGCTGCCGGGCCGCGAGTTTCCGATGGACGAGGACTCGCGCAACCGCTTCCGCGCGCGCTTCCGCGAAGAGTTCGAAGGCGATCCCTCGCGCGCCCTGCCCTACAAGGACATCGGCAACGGCATCCCCTTCGCCGGGGTCGAGTACTACCTGCCGCTGTTCTTCGACGAAACCGCGACGCTGTTCGACTACCTGGCGGAAGGCACCATCACCGTCACCGTCGGCGACATCGACGACGCCATGATGCGTTTCAGCCAGGACACCGGCAGCCGCTACGGCTTTCTCAAGAGCGACCGCGAGCGCCCGGTGCTGCCGCCGTCCGCGCTGTTCCTGGACGAACAGGCGCTGTACGCCCGCCTGAAGGATTTCCGCCGCCTGGCGCTGGCCGCCGGCCAGCCGCACCCCGACTTCCGCGCCGCGCCCGACGTCAGCGTGGCGCGCCGCGCCGAGGACCCGATCGCCAAGCTGCGCACGCATGTCGGCAAGCCGCAAGGCCGCGTGCTGCTGTGCGCCGACTCGGCCGGCCGCCGCGAGACGCTGGTGCAGATGCTCAACGAGTTCGGCGTCACGCCCGACGCGCAGCCGGACAGCATCGAGGCTTTCCTGGCCTCCGACGCCCACTTCGGCATCGTCGCCGCGCCGCTGGCCACCGGCTTCGAACTGCCGCAGGCCAACCTGGCGTTCCTGACCGAGAACGACCTCTATCCGGGGCTGACCAGCACCGGCCGGCGCGGCAAGCGCGACCAGGAGCGCGCCAGCAACGTCGAAGCGATGGTGCGCGACCTGTCCGAACTGCGCGCCGGCGACCCCGTGGTGCACGCGCAGCACGGTATCGGCCGTTACCACGGTCTGGTCAACATGGACATGGGCGAAGGCGAGATGGAGTTCCTGCATCTCGAATACGCCAACGGCAGCACGCTGTATGTGCCGGTATCGCAACTGCACGTGATCGCCCGCTACAGCGGCGCCGATCCGGAAGCCGCGCCGCTGCACCAGCTGGGCTCTGGCCAGTGGGACAAGGCGCGCCGCAAGGCCGCCAGGCAGGTGCGCGACACCGCCGCCGAACTGCTGGCGCTGTATGCGCAGCGCGCCGCGCGCGAGGGCTTCGCCTTCAACCTGCCGCTCAACGACTACCAGGCCTTCGCCGAAGGCTTCGGCTTCGAGGAGACCGCCGACCAGGCCGCCGCCATCGAGGCCGTGATCGCCGACATGACCTCGGGCCGCCCGATGGACCGCCTGGTGTGCGGCGACGTCGGTTTCGGCAAGACCGAGGTGGCGCTGCGCGCCGCGTTCCTGGCCGTGGCCAACGGCAAGCAGGTCGCCCTGCTCTGCCCCACCACGCTGCTGGCCGAACAGCATGCGCAGACCTTCTCCGACCGCTTCGCCGACTGGCCGGTGCGGGTGGTGGAGCTGTCGCGCTTCCGCTCGGCCAAGGAAGTGTCCGCGGCCATCGAGGGCATCAACGACGGCCGCGTCGACATCGTCATCGGCACCCACAAGATCCTGTCCAAGGACGTGAAGTTCAAGCGCCTCGGGCTGGTCATCATCGACGAGGAACACCGCTTCGGCGTGCGCCAGAAGGAGGCGCTCAAGGCGCTGCGCGCCGAGGTCGACGTGCTGACGCTGACGGCCACGCCGATCCCGCGCACGCTCGGCATGTCGCTGGAAGGCATCCGCGATTTTTCGGTCATCGCCACGGCGCCGCAAAAGCGGCTGGCCATCAAGACCTTCGTGCGGCGCGAAGACGGCAGCACGCTGCGCGAAGCGCTGCTGCGCGAGCTCAAGCGCGGCGGCCAATGCTACTTCCTGCACAACGAGGTCGAGACCATCCACAACCGCCGCGCCCGCCTCGAAGAGCTGGTGCCCGAGGCCCGCATCGCGGTGGCCCACGGCCAGATGCCCGAGCGCGAGCTGGAACAGGTGATGAAGGGCTTCTACCAGCAGCGCTACAACGTGCTGCTGTGCACCACCATCATCGAGACCGGTATCGACGTGCCCAGCGCCAACACCATCGTGATCCACCGCGCCGACCGTTTCGGCCTGGCGCAGCTGCACCAGCTGCGCGGCCGCGTCGGCCGTTCGCACCACCAGGCCTACGCCTACCTGCTGACGCCGGGCGAGGACGCCATCACCAGCAACGCCAAGAAGCGGCTGGAGGCGATCCAGGCCATGGAGGAACTGGGCTCGGGCTTCTACCTGGCCATGCACGACCTGGAGATCCGCGGCACCGGCGAGGTGCTGGGCGACTCGCAGTCCGGCAACATCCAGGAAGTGGGCTTCTCGATGTACAACGAGATGCTGAACGAGGCGGTGCGCGCCCTGCGCGCCGGCGAGGAGCCGGACCTGGACGCGCCCTTCAACCTCGCCTGCGAGGTCAACCTGCATGCGCCGGCGCTGCTGCCGTCCGACTACTGCGCCGACGTGCACGCGCGCCTGAGCGTCTACAAGCGCCTGGCCCACGCCGCCGATGAAGACGACCTGATCCAGATCCAGGAAGAACTGATCGACCGCTTCGGCAAGCTGCCCGAAGCGGCGCAGACGCTGCTGACCACGCACCGCCTGCGCCTGGCCGCGCAACCGCTGGGCATCGTCAAGATCGACGCCAGCGAAACCCAGGCGCTGCTGCAGTTCGGCCCCAAGACCAGCGTCGATCCGGCGAAAATCATCGAGCTGGTGCAGCGACAACGCCACATCAAACTCGCCGGACAGGATAAATTGCGGGTTGAGATCAAGGCCGCGCAGATCCCGGCCCGCGCCGACGCCGTGCGCGCCGTGCTGCGCGCCTTGAAGTAACCCGCCCCGACCTTCGCATTTTTATGACTATCCATCACCTCGTCGTTCAATCCCCCGGCCTGACGGTCGAACACGCCGAACAGATCGCCGCCCTGGCGCAGGCGCAGGGCGTGGCCCGCATCAGCGCCACCGCGGCCCGCCTGCTCGACGTGCAGCACGATGACGCGACCCGCGCCCAGGTGGTGTCGTGGGCCGAGCGCCACGGCGTCGATACCGCCTTCGTGCCGGCCGGCCTGAAGCTGTCGCACTGCAAGGTGCTGGCGATGGACATGGACTCGACGCTCATCAACATCGAGTGCATCGACGAGATCGCCGGCGTGGCGGGCGTCAAGGACAAGGTCTCGGAGATCACCGAGGCGGCGATGCGCGGCGAGATCAAGGACTTCTCCGACAGCCTGCGCCGCCGCGTCGCGCTGCTCAAGGACGTGCCGGCCGAGGCCCTGGAGCAGGTCTACACCGAGAAGCTGCGCCTGAACCCGGGCGCCGAGCGCCTGATCACCACCGCCCAGGCGGCCGGCATCAAGGTGCTGCTGGTGTCGGGCGGCTTCACTTTCTTCACCGACCGCCTGCGCGAGCGCCTGCGGCTGGACAGCGCCCACGCCAATACGCTGGAGATCGACAACGGCGTGCTGACGGGCCGCGTGCTCGGCGACATCCTGGACGCCGACGCCAAGGCCGTGTACCTGCGCGAGTTCGCCCGCACCCATGGCGCGACCAAGGAACAGATCATCGCCATGGGCGATGGCGCCAACGACCTGAAGATGCTGGGCGCCGCCGGCTTCCCGGTGGCCTACCACGCCAAGCCGCTGGTGCGGCAGCAGACGCGCTACGCGCTGAACGTCTCTGGCCTGGACGGCGTGCTGAACTGGTTCGAAAGCTGATCGCGCCGCATCCGCCCAAGAAAAAAGCCACCGTCGAGGTGGCTTTTTCTTGGGCTGAACCCGCCCGGGAACCGCATGCGCGGCGCCCGGACTCGCGCATCAATAGCGCATGTTCACGCTCAGGATCGCCGAGCGGCCCGGCGCGATGTTGGCGTAGTGCGCCGGATAGGCCTTGTCGTAGTAGGTCTTGTCGAACAGGTTGAAGACGTTCAGCTGCACGTTCCAGTTCTTGTTGAAGCGGTAGCCGGCCATCGCGTCGAAGCGCCAGTACGACGGAATGTAGGTGGTGTTGGTGGTGTTGCCGTACTGCTTGCCCACGTAATAGGCGCCGCCGCCCAGCGTGAAGTCCGGCGTCACCGCGTAGGTCGACCACAGGCTGAAGCTGTTCTCGGGCGTGTTGGGGAAATCGTTGCCCTCGTCGGCGCCCGAACCGTCCTTGAGCTTGCTCTTCATGAACGTGTAGCCGCCGAACACCTGCCAGGCCGGCGTGATGCTGCCCGAGAAACCCAGCTCCAGGCCGTTCACTTCCTTCTTGCCGGCCATGGCGTAGTCGCCGGACGGCAGCGTGACGCGGGCGTTGGTGGTCTCGGTGCGGAACAGCGCGGCCGTCAGCGTCATGCGGCGGTCGAGCACATCCCACTTGGTGCCGATCTCGTAGGTCTTGTTCTTTTCCGGCGCCATGTCGGCCGCGTTCAGGCCGACGTTGCCGCGACCCGGCGTCAGGGCCAGGCTTTCGCTGCCTTCGCCCAGCGTGGCGTTGGACGGCGTCGACGAGGTCGCGTACGACACGTACACGCTGCCGTTGTCGGTCGGCTTGAACACCAGGCCCAGCTGGTAGTTCAGCAGCGTGTCGTCGCGCTTGATGACCTGGTAGTTGTTGGCCGGGGTATTGGTGAACTTGGTCTCGTAGCGGTCCAGGCGCAGGCCGCCGTTGACCAGCCATTGCGGCGACAGTTCAACGGTGTCGAAAGCGTAGATCGACTTGGTGATGGTGCGCGAGCGGGTCGGCTGGCCGAGGCGGTCGCCGTCCAGCGTGTTGACCCAGGGATCGTGCGGATCCGGGTCGTACAGGCTGGTGCAGTTGTAGTTCGATGCCGCGCCCAGTGCATTGCACGCGTTCGCCGGGCCCGAGCCCGAGCCGCGGTTGACCGCCAGCGTGTCCTTCTTGCCTTCTTCCTTGGACAGCTCGATGCCGACGTTGAAGCTGTGCTTGAGCGAGCCGGTCTCGAACTTGCCCGTCAGCTCGGTCTGGTTGGCCAGGCTGTCGACGCGGCTGGCGCGGGTGTTGGCGCGGCGCCAGACGCGGCCGTTGAGCACGTTGCCCTGGCTGTCGTCGGGCTGCGTCCAGACGTAGTCCTGGGTCGAGTAGGTGTAGCGCGTCATGTTGCGCAGGGTCAGGCGGTTCGAGAAATCGTGCTCGATGCCGATCGTGCCCATGTCGGACGTGGTCTTACGGTAGTCGCTGGACAGGCCGTAGAAGTTGTTGCGGTTGACGCTGGCCGGGCCGGTTTCCGTGACGCCCATGTAGCTGCCGTTGCGCTGCACCTTGGTGCTCGGGTAGGCGTACGGGATGCCGCTGTCGGGCAGGTCGTCCGACTGCATGTGGTAGTAGCTCAGCGTCACGCGGGTCGGCGTGTTGACGCCGAAGGTGATGGTGGGCGCCACGCCCCAGCGGCTGTTGTTGACCATGTCGCGGCCGGCCACGTCGGCGTCATGGTACATGGCGTTCAGGCGGAAGGCGGTCTTCTCGCCCAGCAGCCAGTTGCTGTCGATCGTGCCGCGATAGTAGTTGTCGGTGCCGATGCCCAGGCTGGCCGCGGTGAAGTTCTCGGCCTTGGCCGTCTTGCTGATCAGGTTGATGCTGCCGCCGGCGCCGCCACGGCCGCCAAAGGCGCCGTCGGAGCCCTTGATGACCTCGATCTGCTCCAGGTTGAACACTTCGCGCGAGGTCGCGCCGATGTCGCGCATGCCATCCACGTAGGTGCTGGCCTGGGCGTCGTAGCCGCGGATGATCGGACGGTCGCCGAGCGGATTGCCGCCCTCGCCCGCGCCGAACGTGATGCCGGGCGAGTTGCGCAGCGCTTCCGTCAGGGTGGAGGCGGCCTGGTTCTGGATCACTTCCTGCGGGATCACCTGCACCGATTTGGGCGTGTCCAGCAAGGGCGCGGTGAACTTGGTGGAGGCGGAATCCTTGACGTCGTACGGCACCAGCGTGTCGCCCTGCACCTGCACGGGCGATAACTGCGTCACGCCCTGGCCGCCCGATTGCGCCTGCGCGCCGGATGCCAGGAACAGCGCCGGGGTCGCCAGCACCGCGGCCAGCGATCCGCTGAGCGAGGTGACGGCAAAAGTGTCTTCGGATTTCAACGCTTTCTCCAGAATATGAATAACAACGATTCTTGTTTTTTTGAAGGTTGCGATTCTGGACGCCGAACCTGAAAGGTTCCTGAAAGAAAGGTGAATACCTCGTAAAGTCGGGAAAAAAACAACACAAGTTAAGTAAACATTCGCGATATATAACAACTCATAACGCGGGTATTCCCTGAACAAAAACTGAACCATTGCGCCGTGCCGCGTCGACAGCCTCCCGGCGTTCTCATGGCTCGCCCGTCAACGCCCCCGCCCGCCGGCTCCATGAAAAAGGCCACCTCGAAAGGTGGCCTTCTTCATGCGGCGCGCCGATCAGTAGCGCACTTTCACCGACAGCAAGGCCGCCCGCCCCGTGCCGAGCGCGGCATGGTTGCTCGGCCTGGCCCGCGTGTAGAACGTCTCGTCGAACACGTTCAACACATTGAGCTGGACCGAGAGATTCGGGCTGAAGCGGTACTTGGCCATGGCGTCGAAGCGCCAGTACGACGGCACCCAGCGCGTCTTGGGCGCGCCGTGGGCATCGACATCCGTATTCGTGTTGCCGTAGACCTTGTCGACGTAATAGGCGCCCGCGCCCAGCGTCAGTTCAGGCAGCACCTTGTAGGAGGTCCAGAGGCTGAATGCGTTGCGCGGCGTGTTCGGCAGGTCCCGGCCCTCGGCGCCGATATCCTTGCGGCCGCCCCGGATCAGCTTGCTGTCCAGGAAGGTGTAGCCGCCATAGACGTTCCAGGCGGGCGTGATGGCGCCCGAGAAACCCAGTTCGATCCCGCGCACCCGGGTCTCGCCCGCCTGCTCGTACTCGTTCGGCATCACCTCGATGTTGGTGTGCTTGCGCGTGTCCTGGAACACCGCGCCCGAGAGCGTCAGGCGTTCGTCCAGCACCTGCCATTTGACGCCCGCCTCGACCGAGCGGCTCTGCTCCGGCGCCGCCGCCTCGTCCGAGCTCTTTCTCAGGATGTCCGACGCCGTGGCGCCCGCCACCGCGGACGGCGTCGACGACGTGCCATAGGAGGCGTAGAGCGTGCCTTCGGGCACCGGCTTGTAGGCCAGGCCCAGCTGATAGTTCAGCAGATTGTCGGTGCGGCGGTAGCCCTGCTCTTTCTTGTCGTGGCCGCTGGCGCGGTAGTTGTCCCAGCGCAGGCCGACGCTGGCCTGCCACTGCTCGTCGAACTTGAGCGTGTCGAAGCCGTACAGCGCCAGCGTGTCGGTGGCATAGGGCGCCGGCCAGCTGCGGACGGTGTGGCACGGATAGGACACGTTCGGATCGGGATGACGCAGCGAGGTCTGCGCCAGATCGGCCGGGCATTTGGTGACGCCATCCGACGACAGGACCTGGTCGTTGTTGTAGGCCATGGTCTGCTCGACGCTGGTGTATTCGAAACCCAGGTCGAAGCCATGCTTGACGCCGCCCGACTCGAACTCGCCGCTCAGGTCGGTCTGGTTCGCGAAGGCCTTGGTGGTGTAGTACCTGCCATAGGCCGGCCGGTTCACGATCCCCGCGGGCAGGTTGGCGAGCGTGAGGTCGGGTTGGGTGGCCAGATAGTCGGCGGTCTCGTGGCCATATCGCACCACGCTGCGCAGCTTGAGCCTGTCGGAGAAATCATGCTGGAAATCGACCGTGGCCAGGTCATCGCGCGTCTTCATGAAATCGCGCCCGGCCAGGCCATAGAAGTTCTTGCGGCTGATGCCCAGGGTCTCCGTCACCGGCAGGCCCACTCGCGGGTCATAGGGGATGGAGTAATCCGGCATGCTGTCGTTCTGGTAGTGGTAGTAGCTGAGCGTGATACGGGTTGGCGTGCCCATGCCCAGCGCCAGCGACGGCGCCACGCCCCAGCGCTCGAAGTCCACCGCCTTGTCACGGCCCGGCACATCGCCCTTGTTGCCCATGACGTTCAGACGGAAGGCCGACTTCTCGCCCAGCCGCCAGTTGCTGTCGAGCGTGCCCCGGTAGTTACTGTCGGTGCCGATCTGGCCCGTGACCTCGATGGCGTCCTTGGCCTTGGGCGCCTTGCTGACCAGGTTGATGCTGCCGCCCGCGCCGCCGCGGCCGGCGTAGACCGAATCGGGCCCCTTGATGATCTCGACCTGTTCCAGGTTGAAGGTGTCGCGCGCCTGCATGCTGACGTCGCGCATGCCGTCCAGGAACAGGCTGCTGGCGGCGTTCTGGCCGCGGATGACGGGCAGGTCGCCGCCGGCGCGTCCGCCTTCGCCCGCGGCGAAGGTGATGCCCGGCGAGTTCTGCAGCACGTCCTGCAGCGAGGTCGCGGACTGGTCGGAGATGACCTGCTTGGGCACCACCTGCACCGAGCGCGGCGTATCCAGCAGCGGCGCGGTCATCTTGGACGACTGCACGCTGTCCGGCTGGTAGGGCGAGGCCTCGCCCTCCACCTGCACCGGCGCCAGCTGGGGAATGTGGCTGGCGCCCGCTTGCGCCATCGCATAGGGACTGGCGAACAGCGCCGGCACCGCCACGGCGGCGGCCAGCGACCCGGCCAGTGAATTCAGCGCGCATGCATCTTCGCGTTTCACGATCAAGCCCTCCAGGTTGTGAATGACAACCATTTCTGTTTATGGAAGGTTGCGATTCTGGACGGGAAAGCCGATCGGGTTCAGTTCGACGAGGGAAATCGGACGCGGTAACGCGGAAATGCCGTGATTTGACGATATTTCGCCACGGAATCGGCAATCAGCGGATACACCGAGGCATCAAAGCAAAACGCCCCTTGCGGGGCGTTTCACAGGTACTGCTCGGCGCGGCCGGCTCAGGTCCGCAGCCGCGGGTGCCGCTTGAACAGATAGCGATACACGAAACCGGGATAAGCCAGCACCAGGTACAGGCTCAGCGTGATGGCATAGAACTCCCAGGTCTGCGCGAAGCGGTTGCCCAGCACGGACTCGAACGTGAAGCCCAGGGCCCCCACGATCAGGTAGAACACCAGCACTTCGACCAGGCGCATCCAGAACGGCTTGACGGCATCCGCCCCGCCCCGCTTCCACGGCAGCACGGCGAACACGCGTTCCGTCAGGAAGGGCAGATTCGCGCTGACCAGGGCCAGCGCGATCAGGAGCCATACCGCCAGGGTCTGGTTCATGGCCCGGTCCGCTTACAGGCTGAGCGAGCTGCGGATGGCCTGCACGCACAGGGCCATCAGGCCGCCGGGCAACAGGCCCAGCACCAGGATCAGCAGGCCGTTGACCGACAGCACGCCGCGCTGGCCGCAGGTGGCCGACATCGGGGCGGCATCGGCCGCCGGCTCGTCGAAGTACACGACCTTGACCACGCGCAGGTAGTAGAACGCGCCGATCAGCGAGAACAGCACCGCGATCACGGCCAGCGTGACGTGACCGGCGCTGACCAGCGCCTGCAGCACCGCCAGCTTGGCGTAGAAGCCCACCAGCGGCGGGATGCCGGCCAGCGAGAACATCAGCAGCAGCACGATGGCGGCATGCCACGGGCTGCGGCGGTTCAGGCCCTTCAGGTCGTCGATGTGCTCGCACTCGAAACCCTGGCGCGACAGCAGCAGCACGATGCCGAAGCTGGCCAGCGTGGTCAGCACGTAGGTCAGCATGTAGAACAGCGACGCGCCGTAGGCGGACGAGGCCAGTTCCGGCTTGCCGACCACCGAGCCCGACATCAGGCCCAGCAGCACGAAGCCCATGTGCGAGATGGTCGAGTAGGCCAGCATGCGCTTGAAGTTGGTCTGCGCGATGGCGGTCAGGTTGCCGATGGCCAGCGACAGCACCGCCAGGATCATCAGCATCGGCTGCCAGTCGGCCGCCAGGCCGTGCAGGCCGTCGACCAGCAGGCGCAGCGTGATGGCGAAGGCCGCCAGCTTGGGCGCGCCGCCCAGGATCAGCGTGACCGCGGTCGGCGAACCCTGGTAGACGTCCGGCACCCACATGTGGAACGGCACGGCGCCGAGCTTGAACGCCAGGCCCGAGACCAGGAACACGATACCGAACACCAGGGCCAGCTTCTCGGCCTTGCCGGCGGCGATGACCTTGGAGACTTCAGCCAGGTCGAGGTGACCGGTGGCGCCGTAGACCATCGACATGCCGTACAGCAGGAAGCCCGAGGCCAGCGCGCCCAGCACGAAGTACTTCATGGCGGCTTCGGTGGCGACGACGTTGTCGCGACGCAGCGCGATCAGCGCGTACAGCGCCAGCGACATCAGTTCCAGGCCCAGGTAGATCGAGATCAGGTTGCCCGACGAGATCATCACCATCTGGCCCAGCAGGGCGAACAGCGTCAGCACGTACAGTTCGCCGCCGCGCATCATGTCGCGCAGCTGGGCGTAGACGCGGCCGTAGACCAGCGTGACCGCCACCGCGATGTACGAGGCGATCTTGAGCAGGTGCGACAGTTCGTCGGTGACGTACAGGCCGTTGAAGGTCGAACCCGTGACGCCGTTCTTCCACTGCAGCACCGACACCACGGTCAGCACGCCCAGCGCAAGCATGGTCAGCAGGAACGTCGGCTTGCGCTCGGGGTGATTGCTGACCGCGTCGACGAGCAGGATAGCCAGGCCGAAAACCAGCAGGAGGATTTCCGGTGTCGCCAGGGCGAAATCGATTTGGGATTGCATCATTGTCTTGTCTTACAGTTTCGAGACGGCAACGTGTTGCAGCAGGGCCTCGACCGACACGTGCATCACGTCGGTGAAGGGCTTGGGATAGATCCCCATGTACAGCACGGCGATCGCCATCACGCCAAGAATCACGAATTCGCGGCGGTTGATATCGGTCAGTTCGCGGACGTGGTCGTTGGCGATGTCGCCCAGGACCACGCGCTTGACCATCCACAGCGAATACGAAGCGCCCAGGATCAGCGCGGTGGCCGCCAGCAGGCCGATCCAGAAGTTGTGCTCGACCGCGCCCATGATCACCATGAACTCGCCGACGAAACCGCTGGTGGCCGGCAGGCCGCTGTTGGCCATCGAGAACAGGATGAAGAACGTGGCGAAGCGCGGCATCACGTTGACCACGCCGCCGTAGTCGGCGATGCGGCGCGAGTGCATGCGGTCATAGAGCACGCCGATACACATGAACATGGCGCCCGAGACGAAGCCGTGGGAGATCATCTGCACGATGGCGCCTTCGACGCCGGCCGTGTTGAAGATGAAGAAACCCAGGGTGACGAAGCCCATGTGGGCGACCGACGAATAGGCCACCAGCTTTTTCATGTCGTCCTGCACGATCGCGACCAGGCCGATGTAGATCACGGCGATCAGCGACAGCGTGATCATCAGGCCGGCCAGGCTGTGCGAGGCGTCGGGCGCGATCGGCAGCGAGAAGCGCAGGAAGCCGTAGGCGCCCAGCTTCAGCATGATCGCGGCCAGCACGATGGAGCCGCCCGTGGGCGCCTCGACGTGGGCGTCCGGCAGCCAGGTGTGCACCGGCCACATCGGCACCTTGACGGCGAAGGCCGCCAGCAGCGCCACGAAGATCAGGATCTGCGGGGTGTAGCCCAGCTTGGTCTGCTGCCAGGTCAGGATGTCGAACGAACCGCCCGAGGCGTGCCACAGGTAGACGAACGCGACCAGCGTCAGCAGCGAGCCCATCAGGGTGTAGAGGAAGAACTTGAAGGCCGCGTAGACCCGGTTCGGTCCGCCCCAGACGCCGATGATGATGTACATCGGGATCAGCGTGGCTTCGAAGAACACGTAGAACAGCATGCCGTCCAGCGCGCAGAACACGCCGACCATCAGACCCGACAGGATCAGGAAGGCGGCCATGTACTGGGACACGCGGCTGGTGATGACTTCCCAGCCGGCCAGCACCACGATGATGGTGATGAACGCGGTCAGGAGCACGAACCACAGCGAAATGCCGTCGACGCCCAGGTGGTAGTTGACGTTGAAGGCTTCGATCCAGGAGGTCTTCTCGACGAACTGCATGGCAGCCGTCTTGGAGTCGAACCCGGTGTACAGCGGGATCGTGACGAGGAAGCCGGCGATCGAGCCGACCAGCGACAGGCCGCGCGTCAGACCGGGACGGTCGTCACGGCCCACCGCCAGCACCAGCAGGCCGAATACGATCGGGACAAAGATCGCAAGCGTGAGCCAGGGGAAAGTGTTGGATGCCATCTCGCTTGCCATCATTGGGGAATCAGCACAAAGAAAGTCACCAGCGCCATGATGCCGATGATCATCGCGAACGCGTAGTGATAGATGAAGCCGGACTGCAGGTGGCGGCTGATCGCCGACACCCAGCCCACCACGCGGGCGCTGCCGTTGATCAGGAAGCCGTCGATGATGCCGCGGTCGCCGGTCTGCCACAGGCCACGGCCCAGGCAGCGCAGGCCGCGGGCGATGATCTGCTCGTTGACCCAGTCGACGTAGTACTTGTTCTCAAGCACCTTGTTGACGCCCGACAGGCTCGACTTGATCGCGGCCGGGACCTTCGGGTTGATCAGGTAGCAGTACCAGGCGATGACCGCGCCGGCCACGACCAGCCAGAACGGCAGGGTCTGGAAGGCGTGCAGGCCGAAGGCGACCCAGCCGTGCCACTCTTCGTGCAGCTCGTGCATGGCGGGATGCTGCGGCAGCACCGTGATCACGCCGTTGAAGAACTTGCCGAACAGCATCGGATCCACCGCCCAGGCGCCGATCAGCACCGACGGGATCGCCAGCAGGATCAGCGGCAGGGTCACGACCCAGGGCGACTCGTGCGGCTTGCCGCCGTGGTGGCCGTGGCCATGGTCGTCGTGACCGTGGTCGTCATGGCCATGCGCGTCGTGGCCGTGGCCGTGGCCATGACCGTGGTCGCTGGTGTCGAAGCGTTCCTTGCCGTGGAAGACCAGGAAGTACACGCGGAACGAGTACAGCGAGGTCACGAACACGCCGATCAGCGTGGCGTAGTAGGCGAAGCTGGCGCCCCAGACGTGGGCGGCGCCGGCGGCCTCGATGATGTGTTCCTTCGAGTAGAAACCCGAGAAGAACGGCGTGCCGACCAGGGCCAGCGTGCCCAGGAGGAAGGTGATCCAGGTGATGGGCATGTACTTGCGCAGGCCGCCCATGTTGCGGATGTCCTGGTCGTGGTGCATGCCGATGATGACCGAGCCCGCGCCCAGGAACAGCAGCGCCTTGAAGAACGCGTGCGTCATCAGGTGGAAGATCGCCACCGAGTAGGCCGAGGCGCCCAGCGCGACGGTCATGTAGCCCAGCTGCGACAGCGTCGAATACGCCACCACGCGCTTGATATCGTTCTGGATGATGCCCAGGATGCCCAGGAACAGCGCGCCGATGGCGCCGATCACGATGATGAACGACAGCGCGGTGTCCGACAGCTCGAACAGCGGCGAGAAACGCGCGACCATGAAGATGCCGGCCGTCACCATGGTGGCGGCGTGGATCAGCGCGGAGATCGGGGTCGGGCCTTCCATCGAGTCGGGCAGCCAGGCGTGCAGGGGCACCTGCGCCGACTTGCCCATGGCGCCGATGAACAGGCAGATGCAGGCCACGGTCAGCAGCATCCAGTCCGAACCGGGCAGCGTCAGCTTGGACAGCTTGTCGGCCTGGGCGAACACTTCACCGTAGTGCATGGTGCCGGCGTAGGCGAACAGCAGGCCGATGCCGAGGACGAAACCGAAGTCGCCGACGCGGTTGATCAGGAACGCCTTCATGTTGGCGAAGATCGCGGTCGGGCGGGTGTACCAGAAACCGATCAGCAGGTACGAGACCAGGCCCACCGCTTCCCAGCCGAAGAACAGCTGCACCATGTTGTTCGACATCACCAGCATCAGCATGGAGAACGTGAACAGCGAGATGTACGAGAAGAAGCGCTGGTAGCCGGGATCGTCGGCCATGTAGCCGATGGTGTAGATGTGCACCATCAGCGACACCGAGGTCACCACGACCATCATCATGGCCGACAGCGGATCGATCAGGAAGCCGATTTCCAGCTTGGTCTGGCCGATCAGGCTCCAGGTGTAGACCGCGCCGTCGAAGCGCAGGCCGTTGAGCACGTCGCCCAGCACCACCACCGAACCGATGGCGGAGATGAGCACGCCCAGGATGGTGATGACGTGCGAGGCGCGGCGGCCGATCGGACGGCCCAGGAACCCGGTGCCGAAAAGGCCCGCGAGGATTGCTCCGGCCAGCGGCGCCAGCGCGATGAGCAGGTAGAGATTGGGTGAGCTAGACATTTTCTTCCAATACCCCGTCAGCCCTTCAGGCGATCGAGTTCGTCAACGTTGATCGTGTTCAGGTTGCGGAACAGCAGCACCAGAATGGCCAGACCGATCGCCGCCTCGGCGGCGGCCACGGTCAGGATGAAGAACACGAACACCTGGCCGGCGGTGTCGCCGAACCAGCTGGAGAACGCCACGAAGTTCATGTTGACGGCCAGGAGCACCAGCTCGATGGACATCAGCAGGATGATCAGGTTGCGGCGGTTCAGGAAGATGCCGAAGATCCCGATGGCGAACAGGATCGCCCCCAGGATCAGATAATGGGCCAGCGTCAGCGTCATTGTTTTTCTCCTTGGGGCGCGGCGGTACCGTTCTGGGCCTGGGCGCGCTCGCTCTGGGCGGGCATGCTCACCATGCGGAAACGGTCCTTCGAGCGCACGCGAACCGCGGCGACCGGGTCGTTGTACTTCACGTCGCGGCGGCGGCGCAGGGTCAGCGCGATGGCGGCGACCATGCCGACCAGCAGCAGCGCGGCGCCGACTTCGATGGCGTAGATGTAGTGCGTGTACATCGCTTCACCGAGCGCGCGGGCGTTGTTGTAGTCGCCGGCGACCGGGGCTTGCGGGCCCGAGCCGTACCAGGTCGAGCCCAGCACGAAGGCCATTTCCAGCACCATCACCAGGCCGATCACCAGGCCCAGCGGCAGGTAGGTCTTCATGCCTTGGCGCAGGGCATCCATGCGGATGTCCAGCATCATGACGACGAACAGGAACAGCACCATCACGGCGCCCACGTACACCAGCACCAGCAGCAGCGCGAGGAACTCGGCGCCCAGCAGCATCCACAGCATGGCCGCGTTGGCGAACGCCAGGATCAGGTGCAGGACGGCGGTGACCGGGCTGCGCGCGGTGATCACGCGGAACGCCGCGATCACCAGCACGGCGGCCAGTATGTAAAACAGGACAGTGGTAAAAGTCATGGATCAGGACCCTGGGCTCAACGGTAGGGAGCGTCTTCGGCCCGGCGGCGGGCGATTTCGGCTTCGTAGCGGTCGCCCACGGCGAGCAGCATGTCTTTGGTGAAATACAGGTCGCCGCGCTTTTCACCGTGGTATTCGTGGATGTGCGTTTCCACGATCGAGTCCACGGGGCAGCTTTCCTCACAGAAGCCGCAGAAAATGCACTTGGTCAGGTCGATGTCGTAGCGCGTGGTGCGGCGGGTGCCGTCGTCACGCTGGTCCGACTCGATGGTGATGGCCAGCGCGGGGCACACGGCTTCACACAGTTTGCACGCGATGCAGCGCTCTTCCCCGTTGGGGTAGCGACGCAGCGCGTGCAGGCCGCGGAAACGCGCCGAGGTCGGCGTCTTTTCCTGCGGGTAGCGCAAGGTGACCTTGCGCTTGAAGAAATACTTGCCCGTCAGGCGCATGCCCTTGAGCAGTTCGGCCAGCATCAAGCTGCCGAAGAAATCTTTGATCGCTTCCATATCCTGCCTCTGCCTGGCGGCTTAGCGCCAAATGTTCCAGGGCGTCTGCATCCAGATCGCCACAACGACCAGCCAAACGCCGGTCAGCGGGATGAAGATCTTCCAACCCAAACGCATGATCTGGTCGTAGCGGTAACGCGGGAACGACGCACGGAACCACACGAACAACGAAACCACGACGAACGTCTTGAGACCGAGCCAGATCCAGCCCGGGATCCAGGTCAGCGGCGCGATGTCGATCGGCGAAGCCCAGCCGCCCAGGAACATGATCGACGCCATGCACGACAGCAGGATCATGTTGGCGTATTCGCCCAGGAAGAACAGCGCGAAGGCCATGCCCGAGTATTCGACCATGTGGCCGGCCACGATTTCCGATTCGCCTTCCACCACGTCGAACGGGTGGCGGTTGGTTTCGGCCACGGCCGAGATCACGTAGATCACGAACAGCGGCAAGAGCGGCAGCCAGTTCCAGGACAGGAACGTCAGGCCCTTGTCGGCGAACCAGCCGCGGTTCTGCACATGCACGATCTCGGACATGTTCAGGCTGCCGGACACCAGCAGCACCGTCACCAGCACGAAGCCGATGGCCAGTTCATACGACAGCATCTGGGCCGAGGCGCGCAGCGCGCCCAGGAACGCGTACTTCGAGTTCGAGGCCCAGCCGGCGACGATCACGCCGTACACGCCGATCGACGTGATGGCCATGATGTACAGCAGGCCGGCGTTGACGTTGGCCAGGACCACGTCCGGGCCGAACGGCACCACCGCCCAGGCGGCCAGCGCCGGCATCAGCGTGACCACGGGGGCCACGATGAACAGCACCTTGTTGGCCTGGCTGGGGACCACGACTTCCTTGGTCAGCAGCTTGAACACGTCGGCGAACGGCTGCAGCAGCCCCTTGAAACCGACGCGGTTCGGACCCATGCGCACGTGCATGGCGCCGATCATCTTGCGCTCCCAGTACGTCAGGTAGGCGACGCACAGGATGATGGGCACGGCGATGACCACGATCTTGATGAGGGTCCAGAGGACCATCCAGACCGTCGGGCCCAGCAATGCCGTGCCGTGGCTTTCAAGAACATTGAGCCATTCCATCAGGCACGCTCCACGCTGAGTTGACCAAATGCGCCACCCAGGGCTGCGGTATTTTCAAAGGCTGCGGCGATGCGCACGGCGCGATCGGCCACGGCGTCATCCTGCACGGTTTCGAGCTCGACAGCGCCCTGCCCGCCCGTCACGCGCACCTTGACGCCGGCGGTCAGGCCGAGGCTGGTCAGCGTGTTGCCGTTCATGCGCGCGGCGGGCAGCTTCGAGGCCGGCGCGGCCTGCAGCGGCTCCGAGCGGCGCACCATGGCGTCGGTACGGTAGATCGGCACGTCGGCGACGCGTTCCAGGCCGGTCAGGGCCTGGCCCAGGCCCAGCGGCGCCTTGATGTCGTTGGACAGGCGGCCTTCGACGCCACCGGCCAGCGCGGTGTCGCGCACGGACTCGGAGGTTTCGTCATCGAAGCCGGCCAGGTGCAGGACGTTGCCCAGCACGCGCAGGACCTTCCAGGCCGGACGGGTCTGGCCGAACGGCGCAACCGTGCCCTTGAAGCTCTGGGCCAGGCCCTGGGCGTTGACGAACGTGCCCGAGGTTTCGGTGAACGGCGCCACCGGCAGCATGACGTCGGCCCATTCGGCGGCGGCCGAACGGTAAGGCGTCAGGGCCACGGCGAATTGCGCGCCGCGCAGCGCGGCGATGGCTTGCTGGCCGTTGTCGGCATCCAGCAGCGGCTCGGCGTGCAGCACCACGTAGGCCTTGAGCGGCTCGGCCAGCATGGCGGCGGCGTTCTTGCCGCCCTTGCCCGGGATGGCGCCGGCCAGGTAACCGCCGACGGTGTTGCCGCCGGAGGTCAGGAAGCCGAACTTGCCGCCGGCCAGGTCGGCCACGGCGCGGCCGTTGGCGGCCAGGGTCGAGGCCTGGGCGCTGGCCACGGCCAGGTTGCCCATCAGCACGGCGGTGTTGGAACCCGACGCCAGGCTGGCGGCGATGATCTTGGCGTTCTCGCCCGGGGTGACCGAGGCGAACTCGGCCGGCACCGCGGCTTCCTTGGCTTGCGCCAGGGCCACGGCCACTTCGGCCAGGGCGCGCGGCAGCTCGGACGGAGCCACGGTGAGGCGGCCGGCGACCGGCATCAAGGGATCGTCGGCGGCGCTGTCGACCATCAGGATCTGCGTGCCGCGCTTGGCGGCCTGGCGCAGGCGCTGGGCCATCAGCGGGTGATCCTTGCGCAGGAACGAGCCGACCACCAGGACGCGGTCCAGGTTGTCGAGTTCGGCGATCGGCATGCCCAGCCACGGCGCGCCGGTCAGGGCGGCGTCGAAGGCGGCATCGGTCTGGCGCAGACGGAAGTCGATGTTCTCGGAACCCAGCGCGCGGACCAGGCGGCCCAGCAGCGCGTATTCCTCGGTGGTGGCGTATTCGGACGCCAGGGCACCGATCTGGCCGGCGCCGAAGCTGTCACGCACGCGCGACAGGCCTTGGGCCACGGCGGCCAGGGCGTCAGCCCAGGAGGCTTCCTGCCACTTGCCGTCGGCGCCCTTGATCATCGGGGCGGACAGGCGGTCTTCGCTGTTCAGGCCTTCGTACGAGAAGCGGTCGCGGTCGCTGATCCAGCATTCGTTGACGGCTTCGTCTTCGAACGGCACCACGCGCATGACGCGGTCGCCCTTGACCTGGACCACCAGGTTGGCGCCCAGGCTGTCGTGCGGGCTGACCGAACGGCGACGGGCCAGTTCCCAGGTGCGGGCGCTGTAGCGGAAGGGCTTGGAGGTCAGCGCGCCCACCGGACAGATGTCGATCATGTTGCCCGAGAGCTCGGACTCGATCGAGCGGCCCACGAACGAGGTGATCTCGGAGTGCTCGCCACGGCCCAGCATGCCCAGTTCCATGACGCCGGCGATTTCCTGGCCGAAGCGCACGCAGCGGGTGCAGTGGATGCAGCGGCTCATTTCCTCGGCGGAAACCAGCGGGCCCAGGTCCTTGTGGAACACCACGCGCTTTTCTTCCTGGTAACGCGAGGAAGAGCCGCCGTAGCCCACGGCCAGGTCCTGCAGCTGGCATTCGCCGCCCTGATCGCAGATCGGGCAGTCGAGCGGGTGATTGATGAGCAAGAATTCCATCACCGACTTCTGAGCGGCGCGAGCCTTCTCGGAGCAGGTGTGCACGACCATCCCGTTCGTCACGGGGGTGGCGCAGGCGGGCAGCGCCTTGGGCGCCTTTTCCACTTCGACCAGGCACATGCGGCAGTTGGCCGCGATGGACAGTTTCTTGTGGTAGCAGAAATGCGGCACGTAAAGCCCGACTTTCTGGGCCGCATGCATCACCATGCTGCCCTCGGGCACTTCTACCGTATTGCCGTCGACGGTTAGTTCAACCATTGCTGTTCCTGAGACCTACAGATATTGCGGAACCACACACGACTTGTGCTCGATGTGGTGCGCGAATTCGTCGCGAAAATGCTTGAGGAAGCCACGCACGGGCATGGCGGCGGCGTCACCCAGGGCGCAGATGGTGCGGCCCATGATGTTGCCCGCCACGTTGTCCAGCATGTCCAGATCTTCCGGACGGCCGTGGCCGTTTTCGATGCGGTGCACCATGCGGTACAGCCAGCCGGTGCCTTCGCGGCACGGCGTGCACTGGCCGCAGCTTTCCTCGAAATAGAAATACGACAGGCGCAGCAGCGACTTGACCATGCAGCGCGTCTCGTCCATGACGATCACGGCGCCCGAACCCAGCATGGAACCCGCCTTGGCGATGGCGTCGTAGTCCATCGTGGTTTCCATCATGATGTCGGCCGGCAGCACCGGGGCGCTCGAGCCGCCGGGGATCACGGCTTTGAGCTTCTTGCCGCCGCGCATGCCGCCCGCCAGTTCCAGCAGGGTCGAGAACGGGGTGCCCAGCGGGATCTCGTAGTTGCCGGGACGCTCGACGTCGCCGGTGATCGAGAACAGCTTGGTGCCGCCGTTGTTGGGCTTGCCGACTTCGAGGTAGGCCTGGCCGCTGTTGCGGATGATCCAGGGCACCGCCGCGAAGGTTTCGGTGTTGTTGATCGTGGTGGGCTTGCCGTACAGGCCGAAGCTGGCCGGGAACGGCGGCTTGAAGCGCGGCTGGCCCTTCTTGCCTTCCAGCGATTCCAGCAGCGCGGTTTCCTCGCCACAGATGTAGGCGCCGTAGCCGTGGAATGCGTGCAGCTGGAAGTTGTATTCCGAACCCAGGATCTTGTCGCCCAGGAAGCCGGCGGCGCGCGCCTCTTCCAGGGCCTCTTCGAAGCGCTCGTAGACTTCGAAGATTTCACCGTGGATGTAGTTGTAGCCGACGCTGATGCCCATCGCGTAGGCGGCAATCGCCATGCCTTCGATCACGATGTGCGGATTGAAGCGCAGGATGTCGCGATCCTTGAACGTGCCGGGTTCGCCTTCGTCCGAGTTGCAGACGAGGTACTTCTGGCCCGGGAAGGCGCGCGGCATGAAGCTCCACTTCAGGCCGGTCGGGAAGCCCGCGCCGCCACGGCCGCGCAGGCCCGACGCCTTGACTTCGGCGATCACGTCTTCCGGCTTCATACCGGTGGTGAGGATCTTGCGCAGGGCTTCGTAGCCGCCGCGCTTGACGTAGTCGGCCAGGCGCCAGTTGGCGCCGTCGACGTCGGCCATGATCTGCGGCTTGATGTGGCGGCCGTGCAGGCACATCGAATTGGACAGGTCGTTCAGCGGGTTGGGCTCCAGGCCCTGCGCGAACTGCTTGTAGATGTCCGGCGCGTTCATGCCGACTCTCCTTGCGCCTTGAGGGTCGCGACCAGCGCGTCCAGCTTCTCTTCGGTCATGCGCACGCACATATGCTTGTTGTTCACGATCAGCACGGGGGAATCGCCGCAGGCGCCCATGCACTCGCCCTCGACCAGGGTGAACTGGCCGTCGGCGGTGGTCTCGCGATAGTCCACGCCCAGCTTGCGCTTGAGGTAGTCGCCGGCACGTTCGCCGTCGCGCAAGGCACAGGGCAGGTTGGTGCAGACCGCGATCTTGGTCTTGCCGACGGGCTTGACGTCGAACATGTTGTAGAAGGTGGCGACTTCCTGCACCGCGATGGGCGGAACGCCGATGTAGTTGGCCACATCTTCGATGATGTCGGTAGCCAACCAGCCCTTCTCTTCTTGCGCGATCGCAAGAGAGGCCATGATGGCGGACTGCCGCTGGTCGGCCGGGAACTTGGCGAGTTCTCGGTCGATTTTCTGGTAGGCCTGTTCGGAAAGCAGCATAGTTTGAATCCGGGTTAAGCGGGCGTGCTCGTGACTGTCTCTGGGCGGATCAGCGATCGATCTCGCCGAAAACGATGTCCTGCGTACCAATGATGGTGACGGCGTCGGCGATCATGTGACCGCGCGACATTTCGTCCAGCGATTGCAGGTGGACGAAGCCGGGCGCCCGAATCTTCAGGCGGTACGGCTTGTTGGCGCCGTCCGACACCAGGTAGATGCCGAACTCGCCCTTCGGGTGTTCCACCGAGGCGAACGCTTCGCCCGGAGGCACGTGGAAACCTTCGGTGAAGAGCTTGAAGTGGTGAATCAGCTCTTCCATGTTGGTCTTCATGGCGGTGCGCTTGGGCGGGGCGATCTTGTGGTTCTCGATCATGACCGGGCCCGGGTTGTTGCGCAGCCATTCCACGCACTGGCGGATGATGCGGTTGCTCTCGCGCATTTCGGCGATGCGGACCAGGTAGCGGTCGTAGCAGTCGCCGTTGACGCCGACGGGGATGTCGAAATCGAGCAGGTCGTAGACTTCGTAGGGCTGCATCTTGCGCAGGTCCCAGGCCACGCCCGAGCCGCGCAGCATCGGGCCGGTGAAGCCCAGCGCCTTGGCGCGTTCGGGATCGACCACGCCGATGCCGACCAGGCGCTGCTTCCAGATGCGGTTATCGGTGAGCAGGGTTTCGTACTCGTCGACGCACGCGGGGAAGCGGTTGGTGAAGTCTTCGATGAAGTCCAGCAGCGAGCCCGAACGCGCGTCGTTCATGACGCGCATTTCCTTCTCGCCGCGGTATTTGCTGGTGTCGCCGTACTGCGGCATGGTGTCCGGCAGGTCGCGGTAGACGCCGCCCGGACGGTAGTAGGCCGCGTGCATGCGCGCGCCCGAGACCGCTTCGTAGCAGTCCATCAGGTCTTCGCGCTCACGGAAGGCGTACAGGAACACCGCCATGGCGCCCACGTCCAGCGCGTGCGAACCGAGCGACATCAGGTGGTTCAGGAGACGCGTGATCTCGTCGAACATCACGCGGATGTACTGCGCGCGCAGCGGGGCTTCGACGCCCAGCAGCTTCTCGATGGCCATGACGTAGGCGTGCTCGTTGCACATCATGGACACGTAGTCCAGGCGGTCCATGTAGGGCAGCGCCTGGATGTAGGTCTTGTGCTCGGCCAGCTTTTCAGTGGCGCGGTGCAGCAGGCCGATGTGCGGGTCGGCGCGCTGGATGACTTCGCCGTCCAGCTCGAGCACCAGGCGCAGCACGCCGTGGGCGGCCGGGTGCTGCGGGCCGAAGTTGAGCGTGTAGTTCTTGATTTCTGCCATGATTCAACGTCCCAAGCCGTAGGTGTCTTCGCGCACCACGCGCGGCGTGATCTCGCGCGGGTCGATCGTGACGGGCTGGTAAATGACGCGCTTCTGTTCCGGGTCGTAGCGCATTTCGACGGTGCCGGAAAGCGGGAAGTCCTTGCGGAACGGGTGGCCGATGAAGCCGTAGTCGGTCAGGATGCGGCGCAGGTCCGGGTGGCCTTCGAAGACGATGCCGTACAGGTCGAACGCCTCGCGCTCGAACCAGCCCACGGCCGGCCAGCATTCCATCAGCGACGCGACCATCGGGAACTCGTCGTCCGGCGCCCAGGTGCGCACGCGCAGGCGCCAGTTGTTCTCGACCGACAGCAGGTGCGCGACCACGGCGAAACGCGCGCGGTGCACCTTGGCGTTGGTTTCCTCGGGCAGCTGGCGCGTGCCGTTGCCCCAGGTCAGGTAATCGACGCCACAGAGGTCGATACAGATTTCGAAGCGCAGGCCGGCTTCGGTGCGCAGCTTGTTGCAGACGGAGAACCACTGCTCCGCGGGCACTTCGAGCGTCAGCTCGCCCAGCGCCTCGGTCAGCGCGATGTCCGCGCCGAGGGTGGTCTGCAAATTGTTTTTCAGGGTTTCGAGCCTGGTCATCATCTTGTACGCTTAGGTGAACCGATACGCTGTTTCGCGGGGTCCTGCGGCGGCGTTTGCGGCGGCCGCGGACCGGAGCGCAAACTCAGCGCGCAATCGTGTTGGTCAGACGGATCTTGTTCTGCATCTGCAGCAAGCCGTAGACCAGCGCCTCGGCCGTGGGCGGGCAGCCCGGCACGTAGACGTCTACCGGTACGATGCGATCGCAGCCGCGCACCACGGAATACGAGTAGTGGTAGTAACCGCCACCATTGGCACAGGAGCCCATGGAGACCACCCAACGCGGTTCGGGCATCTGGTCGTAGACCTTGCGCAGCGCCGGCGCCATCTTGTTGCACAGCGTGCCGGCGACGATCATCAGATCGGACTGGCGCGGGCTGGGGCGGAAGATGATGCCGAACTGGTCCAGGTCGTAGCGGGCCGCGCCCGCGTGCATCATCTCGACCGCGCAACAGGCCAGGCCGAAGGTCATGGGCCACATGGAGCCGGTTTTCGCCCAGTTAAGGAACTTGTCGGCGCTGGTTGTGATGAACCCTTGCTTGAGAATGCCGTCTATAGCCATATTCGTCTCTGATAGCGTGCGGTGATGAAATAACCCGGCGGGTTATTCCCAGTCCAGCGCGCCCTTTTTCCATTCGTAGATGAAGCCGACGGTCAACACGGCGAGGAAAACCATGACCGTCCAGAAGCCGACGAGCCCGACCGTACCTTGGGCGATGGCCCACGGGAACAGGAACGCGATTTCCAGGTCGAAAAGAATGAACAGAATCGCCACCAGGTAGTAGCGCACGTCAAACTTCATGCGCGCGTCTTCGAACGCTTCGAAGCCGCACTCATAGGGGGATAGCTTCTCGGCGTAGGGACGCCGCGGGCCAAGGAGGGAGCCGGCCGTCAGAAGCGCGAACCCGATAAGGGTGGCCACTACGATAAACAGCAGGACGGGGAAATACTGTTGCAGGTTCATTCAGGCGTCCGTCAAATGCGCAAACCTTAGGATTGTAGCATTCGCGCGGTTACTTCCGGCTGAACTCTGTAGCGTGAACAGCGGGTGAAAGACTGCATTTCTCCAGTGGAACAATCGCAGTATTCAAGGGGGGACACGCAAGCTTACCGCCACGCGCGCCGATATGTCGCGCCGGCAGGGCAAAACGCCCGCACAGCGGTCGCGAATTACCGTAAAAACAGACTGACCGCAAACAAAAAACCACCCCGAAGGGTGGTTTCATATGAGCGGGCCGAAGCCCGCTCATGCACTAAGAATCTAGGCAGGACTTACGCCCTGCTTTCGATTAGAAGCGGTGACGCAGGCCCACGCCAACAGCGGTCGCCTTGACGCCGTCGTTGAACGCGTAGTTCTTCGAGTACGAACCGTAGGCGTACAGGTTGGTACGCTTGGACAGGTCGTAGGTGTAGCCGGCCGAGAACACGTTCATCGTGGCATCGTCGCCAGTCAGCTTGTTGTTCGACGGGTCAACGCGCTGCCACGAACCGAACAGGCTCGAAGCGCCGCCGATCGGAGCCGACAGACCCAGCAGGTACGAGTTGGCCTTGAAGCCATCAGCGAACTGGTTGGTGCCGAAGCCGAGCTTGCGCGACGTACCGTCAACGGTAATCGAGCCCGAAGCGCCAGCCGGGTTGGACGTGGCGAACCAGCCGTCGGTGGTGCGAGCGTAGGCCAGGGCCAGCTTGACCACTTCGAAGTCATACGAACCGCCGATCATGTACGAACGGGGCGTCGCGTCGACTTCGCCTTGGGCTTGGTTGTGCGAAGCGTTCAGCTGGTCGTACGACAGAGCGACGTTCAGGGGGCCGTTGACGTAACGCAGGCCGGTCGTGATGGCGCGGACGTTGTCGGCGGTCTTGAAGCCAACGCGAGCCGGATCAGCCTTGGTCGAACCGTCAGCATTGCCGCCATCGGCGCTGAACGAGTAGCCAACGCCGAACTGGAAGCCGCTGAACGACGGGGTTTGGTACATGACCATGTTGTCGTAGCGTTGCGTGTTGGCAGCGCTCATGCCGGTACCGATGTTGGCGACGTTGAAGCCGGCGCCGAACGGATCGATCGAGCCGAAGTACTTCGACGCGATGTTGGTTTGGCGACCGAAGTCCAGTTGACCCCAGGCGTCGCTGGCCAGACCGACGGTGGCTTGACGGCCGAACAGACGGCCGTTTTGGCCCGACTTGCCGTTACCCGAGTCGAAACCCGATTCCAGTTGGAAAACAGCGCGCAGGCCGTCACCCAGATCTTCCGAGCCACGCAGACCCCAGCGCGAACCGTTCTGGACGCCGTTGATCATGCCGATCTTGCTGCCGTTCTTGGCATCGCCAGCACCGCTGATCTTGTTGTAGCCGATACCCGTGTCGATGATGCCGTACAGGGTGACAGACGTTTCTGCCTGGGCGACACCGGCGAAACCGGCGAGCAGGGCGGCAGCGAGCAGAGTCTTTTTCATTTAAGAAATCTCCGTTGATTTGAGTGACAAGGGCAGCAATCCAGCAAACCAGCCTGCCGCCCCCTCCCTAACTCCGCGAAGGGAAGTTGACGCTATTGCATCAAAAATCAGGGGGGGCTGGCTATGGTCGACACCAGAAAAGTGCAGGTTTGCGACAGCCCTGTTGGGATATTGCAACATCAGACCAATCTCACTAGGGCTAACCCTGCATTTTTCAAATCACCACGTATTCATGCGACTTTCAGCCCTGGCCCCAATAAACAACGAATCGCCACGATCTTTCTTTCAGACTCCTTCCGCACTCCCCGCAGGCCGGTTGGGCGCATTTTCGCGGCGACCGCCGGGGACGCCCGCCAAGCCGGCATCCGTCAGTTTCGATAACATTGTTATTTAAATAAACCACCGATATTATTTCGGAACAACGCAATGGTCCTGATCCCCGCCCATGCCCACGCCCACCCAGCGCGCCGACCGCAATGAACGCCTGAGCGCCCTGCGCCGCCAGATGATCCTGGACGCCGCCCAGCGCGTCTTCGAGCGCGACGGCCTGGAAAAGACCACGCTGCGCGCCATCGCCAAGGAAGCCGGCTGCACCACGGGCGCGATCTACCCCTGGTTCGCGGGCAAGGAAGTCCTGTACGGCGCCCTGCTGGACGAATCGCTGCAGCGCCTGCACACCCACCTCTTGAGCGCCACGTCGGGCGGCAGCCCCGCGGCGGCGGCCCGCCAGGCGATCCAGGCGTTCTTCGGCTACTACGCCGAGCGTCCAACCGATTTCTCGCTGGGGCTGTATTTGTTCCAGGGGCTGGGGCCGCGCGGCCTGGGCCGCGACATGGACGAGCGGCTGAACCAGCGCCTGCGGCTGTGCGTCGACGTGCTGGGCCAGGCCGTGGCCCGGACCAAGTCCTGGCCGCCCGAGGCGGTGCAGGTCGAGCAGATGAACGTCTTTACCTATCTGATCGGGCTGTTGCTGCTGCTGCACACCCGCCGCCTGAAATCCCTGGGCCAGCAAGCCGATGTCCTGCTGGATCACTATTGCCTCGCGCTGGAACAACGATGACGCCCTCCCCCCTGCCCCGCGACGACGCCGATGCGTCGCTGATCAGCCTGGCCGACTTCCGGCTGCTGCTGGCCGAGCAGCATCCGTTTTCCCTGCTGTTGGGGATCGAGGTGGAGCGGATCGGCCGCGGCACCGCCCTGGCCGTCCTGCCCGCGCGCGACAGCCATCAGCGGCTCGGCGGCATCGTCGCCGGGCCGATGCTGATGGGGCTGGCCGACCTGGCGATGTACGCCGCGGTGGTCGGCGCCACGGGCCAGGCCCACGCGGTAACCGCCAGCCTGACCATCAATTTCCTGCGCAAGAGCCCGGCCGGCGCGATCCACGCCGACGCCCGGTTGCTGAAGGTCGGCCGCCTGTCCGCCGGCGAGGTCATCCTGACCGCCGCCGGCGCCGCTGAGCCGCTGGCGCACATCGTCAGCACCTGGTCGGTACCCAAATCATGAGCCTGCGCATCAGCATCGTCGGGATGGGCCACACCGGCACCCAGGCGGCGCGCCGCCTGCTGGCGGCCGAACCCGATATCGCCCTGACCGTTTACGACATCGATCCGGACCGTTGCGAGGACTTTCGCGGCAGCGCCACGCTGGCGACCTCGGCGCGCGAGGCGCTGGCGGAGTCCGACACCATCGTGCTGGCCCTGCCGCGCGAGCGCGAGATCGACCGCACGCTGGAACGGTTCAGCGATGGCGAGGTCAGCGCGCCGGTGGCCGGCAAGCTGATCGTGGATCTGGAGCCGCCGCCGCCCGAGCGCGCGCGGCGCCTGGACCAGGCCATCGCCAGCGCCGGCGGCCGTTATGCCTGCGCGCCGCTGCGGCCGGCGGGCGCGGGCGAGCCGGGCGCGCGGCTATTGAACGCCTTGATCGCGCCGCGCTGAACCCGCCAGGCCTTCAGTGGCCGCCACGCATAGCGACAGCCAGACGAAGGTGATGGCGAAGCCGGCCGCCACGTCGCTGGCGAAGTGCACCTGCAGCAGCACGCGGCTCAGGCCGATCGCCATCACCAGCCCCGCCGCCAGCGCCACGCCGGGCAGCCGCCAGGAAACCGGCGCCAGGCGCCAGGCCAGGTAGCAGGCCCCGCCGTACACCGCCATGGCGGCCGAGGCATGGCCGCTCGGAAAGCTCCAGCCCAGCGCGGTGGCGAATCCATGGTCATGCTCGGGCCGCACGCGCTCGAAACCCAGCTTGAGCATCCGGTTGAGCAGACCGCCACCAGCGGTGGCCACCGCATAGAACGCCGCCAGCCGCCACTGCCGCCGCCACAGCAGCGCGGCGGTCGCCAGGACGGCGAGGACCGTGAGGAACATCCGGTCGCCGAGCGTGGTGAACCACGACAGCAGCCACAGCGCGGAATCCCCCAGCGACATGCTGAGGGCGCCCGCCAGGGCGCTGTCGAACTCGACCACCACGCCGGGACGGGTCACCGCCGCGGCCAGCGCCAGGAACGCCGCGGCCGACAGGGCCACCGCCCCGATCCAGCCGGCCATGCGCATGGCCGGCGCGGCCTGCGCATAGGCGCGCGTCAGCGCCACCGCGATGGCGGCGGCGCCCAGCGGCAGCAGCGTGAACAGGAGCAACGCATGGGAGGCCACCCAGGCCGCATCGGCATCGATCATCGCGCCCCCTTCATGATGGCCCCGTCACTGCTAGCCGGCGACCAGGGTCTTGTCGACCGGCGCGAAGGCGTGGGTGGCGGCGGCATAGTCCCACCGCTCGACATGGCAGACCCGCGTGTCGCCGTCCGCTTCGCAGGTGATCACGTTGACCGAATTGGGAATGTTGCCGCGCACCCGGCGCGAGCACGTGGTGCCGGCCTGCACCACCCAGCCGGCCGCCACCGCCGGATTGGCGCTGGCGGGCAGGACATAGGGCAGGTGGATGTGGCCGCCCAGGATCAGGTCGACGCCGGCCTGGCCCCAGGCCGACAGCGCCCGTTCGCGGCCGATCAGCAGGTTGAATCGGTCGGATTCCACCTTGGCGCGCACCGGATGGTGCGCCACCACCACGCGCAACTGGCCCGGCCTGGCCTGGCGCAGGCGCTGCGCCACCCGCGCGATCTGCGCGTCGGAAATCTCGCCGTCCTTGCGCCGCCGGGGCCGCGTGGTGTTGACGCCGATGGCCAGCAGGCCCGGCGTCTCGTAGATCGGCTCCAGCACGGCGCCGAGCGCGCGCTTGTAGTTGCCGTAGGGATTGAGCGCGCGCGCGAAAAGATTGAACAGGGGGATGTCGTGGTTGCCCGGCACCGCCAGCACGGGCAGCGACAAGCGCTCGATGAACTTGCGGGCGGCGGCGAACTGGCCGCGCCGGGCGCGCTGGGTGATGTCGCCGCTGATCACCACCAAGTCCGGCGCCAGCGCGCGGGCCAGGTCCAGGGCGGCCTCGACCACCGGCTTGCGCTCGGTGCCGAAATGCGTGTCGGAGAATTGCAGGATGCGGGTCATGGGCGCGCTCCGTCCGGCGCATCGACCGGCACGACCAACGGCAGCGGCGTTTCGGACACCTTGAATTCCAGCGGGGCATCCATCCAGGAAATCTCTCCATCCATGGCGACCTTGACCCGGCGGCGTCCGCGGATGGACACCGCCAGGCGGTCGAAAGCGAAATTGACGACGTGTTCGGCGTCGCCCAGGCGGCTGAACAGCCCGCGCAGCAGCAGGCCGTACAGCGCCAGCGTGCCGACCGGCCGGGTCGCCATGGCCACCAGGCGGTTGCGGTCCAGTTCGGTGGGGTCGATGCCGATGTGTTCCAGCTGCAGGCGGTTGTTGCCCACCACCAGCGTCGGCGCGCGCAAGTCGCGCACGCGGCCTTCGTATTCCAGGCGCAGGCCGAGCTGGCGCGGCGCGCGCAGCAGGGTCACCAGTCCGGACCAGAGCGCCACCAGGCGGCTGCGGCCGAAGCGCTGCTTGTAGGCTTCGCGATCTTCCAGCAACTGGGGATACAGGCCGAGGCTGGCGTTCACCAGGAACAGGCGGCCGTTGAGCAGGCCGACCTGCACCGGCCGCAGCTCGCCGCCGAGCAGGCCGCGCAGCGCCGCTTCGGTGTCCTGCGAAATGCCGTAGCGGCGGCCGAAGTAATTGAAGGTGCCTTGCGGCAGGATGCCGAAGGGCACGCCCTGCCCCAGCACCTGGCTGGCGACGGCGTTGAGGGTGCCGTCGCCGCCCGCGGCGACCACGATGCCGTCGGCCTGGCGGGCCTGCGCCACGGCGTCGCGGGCGGTGGCGGTCAGGCGCGACGGGTCGTCGACCGGCATCAGCTGGTAGCGCCGGCCCGCTTCGTCGAGCACGCGGCGGATGATGTCCTGCAGCGCTTGCGCGTCGCCGCGCCCGGAGCCGGTGTTCAGGACGATGAAGAGAGGTTCGTGTCCCGTCAGGGGACGAGCCCCTGTCGCCGGGCTCTGCTGGATAGGCGTCATGGGCAAAAGATAGCCCATGCCGGCAAATCGTCGCAACCGTGCCGGCACGCCCCTCGCGGGCGCGCCGGCACGCGGCTCACCGGCCGACCGCGTAAGCCTGCATCAGGCGCGGCGTGGCGGCCGCGTGCAGCAGGCCGTCGGCGTCGCGCGAGGCCGCGGTCAGGCGGCCGACCGACCATTGCGGCACCTCCTCGATCTGGTGGCCGCGGGCGCGCAGGGCGGCGATGGTCTCGGCGCCGAAGCCGCTTTCCACCGCCAGATGGCCCGGCTTGCGGTCGCGCGGGTAGAACGACGAGGGAAAGTGCATGGTGTGCGACATCGGCAGGTCGATGGCCTCCTGCAGGTTCAGGCCATGGTGCGCGTGGCGCAGGAAGAACAGCAGCTGCCATTGCTCCTGCTGGTCGCCGCCCGGCGTGCCGAACGCCAGGTAGGGCCGGCCCTCGCGCAGCGCCAGCGACGGCGTCAGCGTGGTGCGCGGACGCTTGCCCGGCGCCAGCGTGCCCGGCAGGCCCTCTTCCAGCCAGAACATCTGGGCGCGGGTGTTCAGGCCGAAACCCAGTTCCGGGATCACCGGCGAGGACTGGAACCAGCCGCCCGACGGCGTGGCCGAGATCATGTTGCCCCAGCGGTCGATGACGTCGACGTGGGTGGTGTCGCCGCGCTTGACCGAGGCGCGCATGTCGGCCATCGTCGGCTCGTTGGTCGCGCTGCCGGGGGCCGAGACCTTGGACAGGCGCTGCAGCGTGTCCATCACCCGCGCCACCTGTGCCTCGAAACCGGGGATCTGGCCGGGCCGCAGGTCCTGCGAGGCCTGTTCGCCGATGAGGGTGCGGCGCGCGTCGTTGTACTCGTCGGACAGCAGCTGGGCCAGCGGCACATCGACGAAGGCGGGATCGCCGTAGTAGGCCTCGCGGTCGGCGAAGGCCAGCTTCATGGCCTCGGTGACGCGGTGCACGAACTCGGCGCTGGTCGGGCCGACGCCGGCCAGGTCCATGTCCTTGAGCAGCGCCAGGGTCTGCAGGAACACCGGCCCCCTGGCTCCAGGCGCCCGCCTTGGCCACGGTATAGCCGTGGTAGTCATAGGTGGCGGGCTGGTCGTAGCTGGCGGACCAGCCGGCCAGGTCGTCGGCGGTGATCACGCCGCGATGGCGTTCGCCGCTTTCGTCCATGACCTCGTTGCCGCGCGCGAACTTGTCGATCGCCTCGGCGACGAAGCCGCGGTAGAAGGCGTCGCGGGCCGCCTCGATCTGGCGCTCGCGGTCGCCGCCGGCCTGTTCGGCGGCCTGCAGCACGCGGGTCCAGGTGGCGGCCAGCGCCGGGTTGCGGAACAGCTTGCGGGCCTCGGGCACGTTGCCGCCAGGCAGGTAGACCTGCGCGGTGGTGGGCCAGTGGGCCTGGAAGAAGTCCTTCAGGCCGGCGATGGTGTTGGAGATGCGCGGCATCAGCGCGTGGCCGTGCTCGGCGTAGTAGATGGCAGGTTCCAGCACGTCGCGCACGCGCATCGTGCCGTGGTCGCGCAGCAATTGCATCCAGGCGTCGAAGGCGCCGGGAATGACGGTGGCCAGCAGGCCGTTGCCGGGAATCAGCTTGAGGCCTTCGGCGCGGTAGCGCTCGAGCGTGGCGGCGGCCGGGGTGGTGCCCTGGCCGCACAGCACTTCGACGCGGCCGGTGCGGGCCGAGTAGAACACCGCCGGCACTTCGCCGGCCGGGCCGACCAGGTGGGGCTCGACCACCTGCAGCACGAAGGCCGAGGCGACACAGGCGTCGAATGCGTTGCCGCCGCGCTCCAGCAGCGACATGCCGGCCGAGCTGGCCAGCCAATGGGTGGAGGTCACGACACCGAAGGTGCCGAGGATTTCCGGGCGAGTCGTAAACATGTTGCGATCCTGTTGCGGACGGCGCGCAGGCCGGTGGCCGCAAGATAAGTAAAAACGGGACCCGCAACCGGGTCCCGCGTCTGGCTTGATGCCTACTTCCTGGCGAGGCTGACGCCCTTCAGGCGGATCAGGCCATCGGGATACGGCACGAAGCCTTCCAGCTTCTTCTGCGTGCCGAAGGTCCACGGCAGGTAGAACAGGTAGACGATGGGACGCTGGTCCTGCATCACCGACAGCACCTTGTCGTACATGGCGCGGCGCTTGGCGGTGTCCGGCTCGGCGCGGGCGTCGTTGAGCAGCTTGTCGGCCTCGGGGTCGCAGAACTTGCCGTCGTTCAGGTTGCCCTTGCAGCTGAGGTACTGGTGGATGTTGCCGCTGGGATCGACCCGGCCCGACCAGCCGCTCTGGCCCACCTCGAAGTCACCGCGCGCCAGCGACGATTGCAGCGAGGCGAACTCGACGGGACGCAGGGTGATGTCGAAACCGGCCTCCGCGCCCATGGCCTGCACCAGCTCGAAGACCTGCTGCATGGTGGTGTTGTTGCCGAAGGTGATCTCGAACTTGACGCGGTCGAAGCCCGCTTCCTTGAGCAGGGCCTGGGCCTTCTTGGGATCGCGGCCGGCGTGCTCGAACGACTTGTTGTAGGCGAAGCTGGCCGGCGGGAACGGCTGGTAGGCCGGCTGGTACTGGCCTTCGCCGATGACCTGGTTGAGCACGTCGCGGTCGATGGCGAGGTCGAGCGCCTGGCGCACGCGCTTGTCCTTGGCCAGCGGATTGTTGGCGCGCGCGCCGTTGCCCAGGTTGACCGAGATCGACTGGAAGCCCAGGCCGGTGACCGGGGCCAGGCGCAGGTTGGCGTCGTCCTTGACCGCCTTGGCGTCGCTGGGCGCCACGCGCTCGATGATGTCGAGGTCGCCGGCGCGCAGGTTGTTCAGGCGCACGGTGTTGTCGGGGATCGGCGTGAAGACGACACGGTCGAAGTGATAGTTGGCGGCGTCCCAATACTTGGGAAATTTCTCAAGCACGATGCGGTCGTTCTGCACCCGTTCCTTGAACTGGTACGGGCCGGAGCACACCGGCTTGCCGCCGGGGTCCTTGTCGAACGAGGCGGGCGAGATCATCATGCCGGCGCGGTCGGACAGCTGCGACAGCAGCGAGGCGTCGGGCTCGGACAGGTGCAGCACCACGGTGCTGGCGTCGGGCGCGTCGACGCTGGCCACGGTGGCCAGTTCGCTCTTGCGGTTGCTGTCGGGCAGCGTGCGGGCGCGATCCAGGTTGGCCTTGACCGCGGCGGCGTCGATCGGCGTGCCGTCATGGAACACGGCGTCGGTGCGCAGCTTGAAGGTCAGCGTCTTGTTGTCCGGGCTGGTGCTCCAGGACTGGGCCAGCTGCGGCACGAACTTCAGGTCCGGGGTGATGTCGACCAGCTTGTCGCACAGCGAAGCGAACACGATGCGGCCGACGAAGGTGCGGGCGCGGGTCGGATCGAGCACGTCCGGGTCGTCCTGCAGGCCGACCCGCAGGGTCGATTGGGCGTGGGCCAGCCCGCTGGCCAGCATTCCCGCCATGGCCATGGCGAGGCAAAGTTTACGCATGAATGATCTCCGTCGATTCAGGCGGCCTGCTTCCCCGCGCGCCAGGCGGCGCGCCGCCTAGCAGTGAGGAAACAGACCCCGAGCCGTGCTGCATCGCCGGGCCCATCCCCCCGTTGCGCACGTTCTTGTTTGGATTCTGCGCCAGGCGCGGCACGATTGTATAGAGCGGCGGCTGTCAGCGACCCAAACGCCCCCGCGGCGACCACCTTGCGGACAGGTCGCCCGCGCGCCGTTGCCCGCCGGGCCCGAGGCGCGGTCTCAAGGCAGGCGGCAAGGCGCCGAGAAATCGACCGCCGCCAGCACGGATTCCCGCAGCTTGCCGACCAGCGGCCGGGTGTCGTCGCGGCGGTGCTGGAAGGAATAGGGCAACGCCGCCGGCGCCGGATCGCAATCGAGCACCCGCAGGCTGCCCTCGTCCTGCAGCGCCCGCGCCCAGTGGCTGGGCAGCAGCCCCACCCCGGTGCCTTCGATCAGCAGCCCGGCGATGGCGCCCCAGTTGTTGCAGCAGAGCCGCTCGCCGGCCACGTCGCGCCCGGCCAGCCAGTCGTCGACGATGCGGGTGGTGCCCGCGCCCGCAGGCAGGGTCACCAGCGGCAACCGCGCCAGCAGGCCGGGCGCCATGCGGGTCGCGCCCGCCAGCGCGGCCGGCGCCGCGGCCCAGGCGAACGCGGCTTCGCCGATCGGCGTGGAAGCGATGTTGGGGCGCGAGGAGCGCCCGGCGATGACGGCGAAGTCCAGTTCGCCGTCGGCCACGCGCTGCTCCAGCACCTGGCCGATATCCACATAGGGCTCCAGCACCAGGTCGGGATAGGCGGCGCGCACCACGCCGATCAGGCGCGGCAGCCAGGTCAGCGCGGTCAGCTCGCCCACGCCGAAACGGCAGCGGCCGCGCAGGCCCGGCGTCTCGGCCAGCGAGGCGCGGATCCGGTCGACGGCGGCCAGCAGCTCGCGCGCCTGCGGCAGCAGCCGCTGGCCGGCGTCGGTCAGGACCGCCTTGTGGCCGCTGCGGTCGAACAGCGGCTGGCCCAGCGCGTCCTCGAGTTCGGCGATGCGCTTGGACAGCGACGACACCGACAGGTGCAGCCGCTCGGCCGCCACGGCGAAACTGGCGCAGGTGGCGGCCCAATAGAAGGCTTCGAGTTGCTTGAGGGTCATGCCCGGATTGTAGGGGCGCGCGGATCCCCCCGGCGCGGCATCGCCACGCGGACGGCCGTGGCGGCGGCGTCCGCGTCGACGGGGTCAGGCGGCCTGCGGCAAGCGCAGTTGCGGCGACAGGCGCAGCGTGTCGATGGCGGCGCGGAGCATGCGCTCGACGCGCGGCCAGATATCGCCCTTGAGGCGATCGGACCAGCAGATCGTGCCGAACACGCCCTCGACCAGGGAGTGCAGGTAGACATTGGACAGGCGCACGTCGAGCGCGGGCAGCAGGTCCTCGCGGCTGACGGCGGCGCGCAGCAGTTTTTCGGACGTGCGCAGCGCGTGGCGCTCCCACAGGTCGCGGCGGCGCAGCAGCGGCGCGTTCTCGTCGCTGCGCTCGCATTTCAGGTAGAGGATTTCCAGCACGCGCTGCACCGAGCCCTCCTCGGCGTAAATCTGCACGTACTGGCGCATCGAGGCATAGAGCGCTTCCAGCGCCTCGCCATCGGTCGACACGCGGGTCAACGACACCGCTTCCCCCAGGGCCCGGTCGCACATGGCGATGCAGACGTCGATCTTGTTCTTGTAGTGGCCGTAGACGGCGCCCCGGGACACGCCCGCGAAATCGGCGATATCGCTCATGGTGGTGCTGGCCACGCCCCTGGACAGGAACACGTGCTCGGCGGCGTCCAGGATGCGGTCGCGGGTGCGTTGGGATTCTTCTTTCGTCTTGCGGGCCATACAGGGATCTCCTTGGGAAACAGGGGTTGAGGGAACGGGAACAGGCGATATGAAAACGGCGGCCCGTCTTGCGGGGGCCGCCGGCTGCGCACTGTAAAGAAGTATGCAGACGCCAGCATACTTTCGAACAAAACAATTAATCAAGCATGATGGATTAAATGATAGACTGCCGACCCCACAGGGAAAACCCGCGACTTTCCCTCTCTCGCCCGCAACGGGCGCCTCACAATAATTTTTAAAAAAATGACGCACCGAGTTCCCCTCAGAACGCTCGCATTCGCATCCGTACTGGTTCTCGTTTCCGCATGCTCGAAGCAGGAACCCCCCCGAAGCCGCCAAGGCCCCCGCCGAAGTCGGTGTCATCGTGGCCAAGGCCACGCCCACCGCCGTCGCCAGTGAACTGCCCGGCCGGCTGGAGCCCTATCGCGAAGCCGAGGTCCGCGCCCGCGTGGCCGGCATCGTGACCCGCCGCCTGTATGAGGAAGGCCAGGAAGTGACGCGCGGCACGCCGCTGTTCCAGATCGACCCGGCGCCGCTGCAGGCCGCCTACGATTCCGAGGCCGCCTCGCTGGCGCGCGCCCAGGCCAACCTGTCGGCCGCCGCCGACAAGCTGCGCCGCTATGCCGATCTGGTGTCGGACCGCGCCATCAGCGAACGCGACCATGCCGAAAGCGTGGCCGAGGAGCGTCAGGCCCGCGCCGAAGTGGCGCTGGCCAAGGCCAACCTGCAAAGCGCCAGGCTGCGGCTGGAATACGCCCGCGTCACCTCGCCGATCGACGGCCGCGCGCGCCGCGCGCTGGTCACCGAGGGCGCGCTGGTGGGCGAAGGCCAGGCCACGCCGCTGACGGTGGTGCAGCAGCTCGACCCGATCTACGTCAACTTCTCGCAGCCCGCGGCCGAAGTCATGCAGCTGCAGAAGCAGATCCGCGCCGGCGCCCTGCAAGGCGTCGCGCCCGACAAGATGCGGGTGCGCCTGCTGCTGCCGGACGGTTCCGAGTACGGCCAGGGCGGCACGCTGTCGTTCGCCGACCTGGCGGTCGATCCCGGCACCGACAACGTGACCATGCGCGCGCTGTTCGACAACCCGGGACGCGAACTGCTGCCGGGCATGTACGTGCGGGTGCGGCTGGAGCAAGCGGTCAACCGCGACACCTACCTGGTGCCGCGCAACGCCCTGCTGCGCAACGCCGACGGCGCGCACCTGCTGGTGGCCGGCGATGACGGCGAGCTGCGCAGCGTGCCGGTGGCGGCGCATCGGCTGCTGGGCCCGAACTGGGTCGTCACCGAGGGGCTGGCGGGCGGCGAACGCGTGGTGGTGGAAAACGCCGCGCAGCTGGCCCCGGGCCAGAAAATCAAACCGGTCGAGCGGGCCGCGCCGAGCGCGCCCGCGGCGACCGCGGGAAATCACGAAAAAAGGTAAACCGCCATGGCGCGTTTCTTTATCGATCGCCCCGTTTTCGCGTGGGTGATCTCGCTGCTCATCGCGCTGGTCGGCCTGTTGTCGATCCGCGCGCTGCCGGTGGCGCAGTATCCGGACATCGCTCCGCCCGTCGTCAACATCGGCGCCAGCTATCCCGGCGCTTCGGCCAAGGTGGTCGAGGAAGCCGTCACCGCCATCATCGAACGCGAGATGAACGGCGCCCCGGGCCTGATGTACACCTCGTCCAGCAGCGATTCGACCGGCTGGGCCAGCATCAACCTGACCTTCAAGCAGGGCACCAACCCCGACATCGCGGCGGTGGAAGTGCAGAACCGGCTGAAGGCGGTCGAGCCGCGCCTGCCCGAATCGGTGCGGCGCGACGGCGTGCGGGTGGAAAAGGCGGCCGACAACATCCAGCTGGTGGTGTCGCTGAAGTCCGACGGCAGCCTGGACGACATGCAGCTGGGCGAACTGGCCGCCTCCAACGTGCTGCAGGCGCTGCGGCGGGTCGAGGGCGTGGGCAAGGTGCAGCTGTTCGGCGCGGAAGCCGCGATGCGCATCTGGCCCGACCCGGTCAAGCTCACCGCCCTGTCGCTGACGCCGGGCGACATCGTCTCGGCCCTGCGCAGCCACAACGCGCGCGTCACCATCGGCGAACTGGGCAACCAGGCCGTGCCGAAGGACGCGCCGCTGAACGCCAGCATCGTGGCGGGGGAATCGCTGCACACGCCGGAGCAGTTCGCCAACATTCCACTGCGGGCGCTGCCGGGCGGCGCCACGCTGCGCCTGAAGGACGTGGCGCGGGTGGAGCTGGGCGGCACCGACTACATGTACCTGTCGCGCGTCAACGGCCTGACCGGCACCGGCCTGGGCATCAAGCTGGCGCCCGGCTCGAACGCGGTCGAGACCACCCGCCGCATCCGCGAGACCATGCGCGAGCTGGCGCAGTACTTCCCGCCGGGCGTGAGCTGGGACATTCCGTATGAAACGTCCACCTTCGTCGAGATCTCGATCAAGAAGGTGCTGATGACGCTGCTGGAGGCGGTGGCGCTGGTGTTCTGCGTGATGTACCTGTTCATGCAGAACCTGCGCGCCACGCTGATCCCGACGCTGGTGGTGCCGGTGGCGCTGCTGGGCACGCTGGGGGTGATGCTGGGACTGGGCTATTCGATCAACGTGCTGACGATGTTCGGCATGGTGCTGGCCATCGGCATTCTGGTGGACGACGCCATCGTGGTGGTCGAGAACGTCGAGCGCATCATGGCCGAGGAAGGCCTGTCGCCGCATGACGCCACGGTCAAGGCCATGGGCCAGATCAGCGGCGCCATCGTCGGCATCACGGTGGTGCTGGTGTCGGTGTTCGTGCCGATGGCGTTCTTCGACGGCGCGGTGGGCAACATCTACCGCCAGTTCGCCGTGACGCTGGCGGTGTCGATCGCCTTCTCGGCCTTCCTGGCGCTGTCGCTGACGCCGGCGCTGTGCGCCAGCCTGCTCAAGCCGATCCCGGCGGGCCACCACGAGAAGCGCGGCTTCTTCGGCTGGTTCAACCGCGCCTTCGCGCGCCTGACCACGCGCTATACGGCGCGCGTGGCCGGCGTGCTGGCGCGGCCGGTGCGCTTCGGGCTGGCCTACGCGCTGGTGATCGGCGTGGCGGCGCTGCTGTTCGCGCGCCTGCCGTCGTCGTTCCTGCCGGACGAGGACCAGGGCAGCTTCATGGCCATGGTGATCCTGCCGCAGGGGTCGCCGCAGGCCGAGACCATGGCGGTGGTCAAGGACGTCGAGCGCTACATGATGGAGCACGAGCCGGTGCAGTACGTGTACTCGGTCAACGGCTTCAGCCAGTACGGCAGCGGGCCGAACTCCGCCATGTTCTTCGTCACGCTCAAGGACTGGCAGGAGCGGCGCGACGCTTCGCTGCACGTCGATGCGGTGGTCAAGCGCATCAACAAGGCATTCGCGGATCGCAAGAACCTGATGGTGTTCGCGCTCAACTCGCCGCCGCTGCCGGACCTGGGCTCGACCTCGGGCTTCGACTTCCGGCTGCAGGATCGCGGCGGCCTCGGCTACGAAGCCCTGACACAGGCGCGCCAGAAGCTGCTGGCCAAGGCCGCCGAGCATCCCGCGCTGACCGAAGTGGTGTTCGCCGGCCAGGAAGAGGCGCCGCAACTGCAATTGCGCGTCGACCGCGACAAGGCGCAGGCCATGGGCGTGCCGATCGACGAGATCAACACCGCGCTGGCGGTGATGTATGGCTCGGAGTACATCGGCGACTTCATGCTCAACGGCCAGGTGCGGCGCGTGACGGTGCAGGCCGACGGCAAGCGCCGCGTGGACGTGGACGACATCTCGCGCCTGCACGTGCGCAACCTGCAGGGCCAGATGGTGCCCCTGTCGGCGTTCGCCACGCTGAAATGGTCGATGGGCCCGCCGCAGCTGAACCGCTACAACGGCTTCCCGTCGTTCACCATCAACGGCTCGGCGGCGCCGGGCCACAGCAGCGGCGAGGCCATGCGCGCCATGGAAACGCTGGCGGCCGAGCTGCCGCGCGGCATCGGCTTCGACTGGTCGGGCCAGTCGTACGAAGAGCGGCTGTCCGGCAACCAGGCGCCGGTGCTGTTCGCGCTGTCGGTGCTGATCGTGTTCCTGGCGCTGGCGGCGCTGTATGAAAGCTGGTCGATTCCGCTGGCGGTGATCCTGGTGGTGCCGCTGGGCGTGATCGGCGCGCTGTTGGGCGTGACGGTGCGCGGCATGCCCAACGACATCTACTTCAAGGTCGGCCTGATCGCCACCATCGGCCTGTCGGCCAAGAACGCGATCCTGATCGTGGAAGTGGCCAAGGACCTGGTGCGCGACGGCCAGGGCATCCTGTCGGCCACGCTGGAGGCGGCGCGGCTGCGGCTGCGGCCGATCGTGATGACCTCGCTGGCGTTCGGCGTGGGCGTGCTGCCGCTGGCGCTGGCCAGCGGCGCCGCCTCGGGCGCGCAGGCCGCCATCGGCACCGGCGTGCTGGGCGGGATCATCACCGCGACCGTGCTGGCGGTGTTCCTGGTGCCGCTGTTCTTTCTCATCGTGGGGCGCATGGTCGGCATGCGCGCCCGCCCCGCGCGCCCCGAGGGCCGCGAATCGCTGGAGACGACGCCATGAAACCCGTGGCAATGACCCTGCTGGCGCTGGCCCTGTCCGGCTGCTCGCTGGCGCCCACCCATGAGCGCCCCGCGGCGCCGGTGCCGGCGCAGTACGACACGCCGGCGCAGCCCGGCCAGGCGGCCGCGCCGCCGGACTGGCGCGCCTATTTCAACGACCCGGCGCTGCAGGCCTGGATCGCGGCCGCGCTGGCCAACAACCGCGACCTGCGGGTGGCGGCGCTGCGCATCGAGGAGGCGCGCGCGCTGTATGGCGTGCAGCAATCGGAACGCCTGCCGTCGATCGACGCCAGCGGCGAATTCGGCCGCGGCCGCGCCGCCGAACCGGGCCAGCCGCGCATGCCGGTGGCCAACCGCTACCGCGCCGCGGTCGGCATCACCGCGTTCGAGCTGGATTTCTTCGGCCGGGTGCGGAGCCTGTCGGATGCGGCGTTGGCGCGCTACCTGGCGAGCGAAGAGGCGCACCGCGCCGCGACGCTGGCGCTGGTGGCGGAAACCGCCACCGCCTACTTCAACCAGCGTTCGCTGGCCGAGCAGTTGCGCCTGACCGACAGCACCCTGGCGCTGCGCGAGGCCTCGCTCAAGCTGACCCAGCGCCGTTATGACGTCGGGCTGGAGACCGCCATCGGCCTGCGCACCGCGCAGATGCTGGTGGAAAGCTCGCGCGCCACGCGCGCCGAGCTGACCCGCGAGGCCAGCCTGGCGCGGCATGCGCTGGGCCTGCTGGCGGGCGACTTCACCCTGCCGGTCGGCGTCGATGCGACGCCGCTCGAAAGCCAGGCGCTGACGCCGCTGGCGGCTGGCCTGCCGTCCGAGCTGCTGATGCGCCGCCCCGACCTGCGCCAGGCGGAACAGGCGCTGCGCGCGGCCAACGCCGACATCGGCGCGGCGCGCGCGGCGTTCTTCCCGTCGGTGCAGCTGACCACGGACATCGGCACCACCGCCGACCGCTTCTCTGACCTGTTCAGCGGCGGCACCGGCGGCTGGAGCTTCGCGCCGCGCCTGACGCTGCCGATCTTCAACGCCGGCCGCAACCGCGCCAACCTGTCGCTGGCCGAGACCCGCAAGCACATCGCGGTGGCGCAGTACGAGGGCAGTATCCAGGCGGCGTTCCGCGACGTGGCCGACGCCCTGTCGGCGCGCGACGCGCTGCGCGACCAGATCGAGGCCCAGCGCAAGGTGCGCGACGCCGACCGCGAGCGCCAGCGGCTGGCCGAGCGGCGCTATGCGCGCGGGGTGGCGAACTACCTGGAGATGCTGGAGGCCCAGCGCAGCCTGTTCGAGTCGGAGCAGGAATACATCCGGCTGCAGCAGCGCCGGCTGGTCAATGCGGTGGATCTGTACAAGGCCCTGGGCGGCTGGGACGACGGCGCATCGCCGGCGTCCTGACGCCACCGGGCCATTTGGGGGGGATGCGGGACGCGCCGCCCTGGCGGGTCAGGCGCGCGCGCTGACGCGGTAGGCGCAGCGGCGCGCGCCCAGCAGGATGTGCTCTTCGCGCTCGACCCGCACGCCCTCGCCCAGCACCTGTCGGAACAGTTCCAGCTCGCTGCGGCAAAAGCCCATACAGGCCTGGGCCGCCGCACAGATGGGACAGTGGTTCTCGATGAACAGGAAGTCGTCGCCGTCGCGGCGCATCTCGGCCATGTAACCCTCGGCCGAGCGCACCCGCGCCAGGCATTCGAGCCGCTGCGGCAGATCGCGGGCGCCTTCCAGCGCCTGCCGGTAGGTGGCCAGCATGGCGACCTCGCGCACCGAGATCAGCTTGTCCACGCCATCGTCGCCGAACACCTGGCGCACGGCGTTGATCATCTGCACCGTCATGTCGACGTGCGTGTCGGGGAAGCGCCGGTTGCCGGCATCGGTCAGGAACCAGATCTGCGTGGGCCGGCCGCGCCCGGCGCTGCGGCTTTCCGAATCCACCAGGCCGTCCGCGTGCAGGCGCGCCATCTGCTGGCGCACCGCCTCGGCCGTGACGTCGAGCGCCTTGGCGATGACCGCGACCGACTGCGGGCCGCGCGTCTTGAGCGTCATGAGCACGCGGTCCGCCGGCTGGTGCGGTTGCCAGGAAATGGGATGGGACAGGCTGTCGTCGGACATGGAAAGTGGGAAAGGCGCCAAGCCCCTATGGTGCCACGGATTGCGCCTCCCAGCCGCCGCCCAGCGCCTTGTAGAGGGCGACCAGGCTGGTATAGGAAGCCGTTTCGGCCTGCGCCACCGCATCCTGCGCCCGCAGTTGCGTGCGCTGCGCGTCCAGCACCGTCAGGTACGGCGCGCTGCCTTCACGGTAGCGCAGGCGCGCCAGCTCCGCCGCGCGGCCGCTGTGGCCGGCCGCCTGCGCCAGGTTGCCGAGCCGCTGCTGGGTCTGGCCGTACTGCGTCAGCGCCCCCTCCAGTTCCTCGACCGCCTGCAGCACGGTCTGCTCATAGCGCGCCACCTCGCCCTGCGAACGCGCCTGGGCGGCGCGCTTGCGGGCCAGCGCGGTCGGCAGGTGGAAGGCCGGCCAGTTGACACCGGGCGCCACGCTGAAGGCGCGGCTGGAGGCGCTGCCGAAATCGGCCCCGCGCAAGGCCACGAAGCCGAGGAAACCGCCCAGGTCGATGCGGGGATACAGCTCGGCGGTGGCCACGCCCACGTCGGCATTGGCCGCCGCCATGTTGCGCTCGGCCGCCCGGATGTCGGGACGGCGCGACAGCAAGGCGCCGACGTCGCCGATCGGCAGGCGCGCCGCCAGCGGCGGCTGCGGCGTGGCCGCGTCCAGTTCGCCCAGTTCCACCGGGCGCAGGCCGGCCAGCACCGCCAGGCGGTACAGCGCCAGGCGCCGGGCGGTTTCCTGCAGCGGCACGCTGGCCTGCACGGTTTCGAGTTCGGCGCGGGCGCTGGCCAGGTCGCCCTCGTCGCCGCGGCCGGCCGACACCATGGCCTGGATCACGCGCAGGCTGTCGCGCCGGCTGTCCAGGTTGGCGCGCGCCACCGCCAGGCGTTGCTCGGCGCCGCGCAGCTCGAAGTAGTTGCGCGCCACCTCGGCCACCACCACGATGCGGGCCTGCGCCAGGTCGGCGGCCTGGGCTTCGCTACGCGCCGCCGCGCCCTTGGCCGCGCGGCGCAGGCGGCCGAACAGGTCGATCTCCCAGGTGGCGTCAAAACCGGCGCGATAACTCTTGGCCAGGTTGCGCTCGCCCGCCACGCCGGGATTGGCCTGCGACAGGCTGCGCTCGAAGCGCCCGCCCAGCGTCACGGTGGGGAACTGGTCGAGTTCCTTCTCGTCCAGCACCGCGCGCGACTCGGCCAGGCGGGCCTGGGCGATACGGATGTCATGGTTGCGTTGCAGCGCCAGCGTGATCAGCCGGTCCAGTTGCGGGTCCTGCAGCTGCTTCCACCAGTCCTGCTGCAGCCGGTCGGTGGAGAACAGCGCCTGCTCGGGGCTGGCCAGCGCCACCGGCGCGGCCTGGGGTTTCTGGTAGTCGGGGCCCGCGGCGCAGCCGGCGGTGGCCAGCGCGGCCAGCAGCACCGTGGCGCCGCGGCGCAGACGTTTGGAGAGGTCGGGATGTTTCATGAGATTCCTCAATGCGTGGCGGCCGGCTGCGACGTCGCGAGCGGCGGCGCGTCCTCGGCCTGCGCCTGCGCCAGTTCGCGGGCGCGCGGCGTGTCGTTGGCGGCGCGGTGATCGCGCGCCAGCACGGTGTAGACGGTGGGCAGCACGAACAGCGTGAAGAGCGTGCCGACCAGCATGCCGACCACGATCACCAGCCCCAGGCTGTAACGGCTGTGGGCGCCGGCGCCACTGGCGAACAGCAGCGGAATCAGGCCCACCACCATGGCGGCGGTGGTCATCAGGATGGGGCGCAGGCGGATGCGGGCGGCGTGTTCCATCGCGCTGCGCCGGTCCAGGCCGTGGCTGACCTGCATCTCGTTGGCGAACTCCACCATCAGGATGCCGTGCTTGCTGATCAGCCCGATCAGCGTCACCAGCCCGATCTGGGTGTAGATGTTGATGGTCGCCATGCCCAGCGCCAGCGGGATCAGCGCGCCGCAGATCGACAGCGGCACGCTCACCAGGATGATGAACGGGTCGCGCAGGCTTTCGTACTGCGCCGCCAGCACCAGGTAGATGACGATGATGGCGAAGATGAAGGTGATCATCAGCGCCGAACCTTCCTGGCTGAACTGGCGCGCGTCCGATTGCCAGTCATAGCTGAAGCCGGCCGGCAGCTGCTGCGCCTGGCGCGTCAGGAACTGCACCGCGTCGCCCATGGTCACGCCCGGCATCGGGATGGCCTGGAAGGTGGCGGCGTTGAGCTGGTTGAACTGGGTCAGCTTGTTGGGCTCGACGCCCATCGACACCGACACGATGTTCGACAGCGGCACCTGCGCGCCGCTGGCGCTCTTGACGTAGTACCGCGCCAGCGATTCGGGCGAGATGCGCTGCTCGCGCAGGCTCTGCGGGATCACGTCGTACGAGCGACCATCCATGCCGAAGCGGTTGATGTAGTTCTCGCCCACCAGCACCGCCAGTGTGTCCCCCACCGCCTTCATGGTGACGCCCAGGCTGTTGGCCTTGGCGCGGTCCACCTTCAGCTGCACCACCGGGTTGTTGTAGTCCAGGTCGCTGTCGACCACCATGAAGAGGCCGCTGGCGCGCGCCGCCTGCTTCAGGTTTTCCATGGCCTCGTAGACCACCGGGTAGTCGGCCGCGCTCATGATGACCATCTGCACCGGCAGGCCGCCGGTCGAGCCGGGCAGCGGCGGCAGCTGGAAGGCGAAGATGTTGCTGCCCTCGATCTGGTTGACCATCGACTGCATGTCGGCCTGGATCTGGTCGGCCGAGCGCTTGCGCTCGTGCCAGTCGACGAAGTCGACGCCGCCGATGCTGTTGGACACGCCGTCCGAGCCGTTGATCAGCCAGCGGCCCTTCTGTTCGGGCAGCGTCGCCATCACGTCGTCCCACTTCTTGCCGAATCTCTCGACGTAGTCGATGTTGGCGTGCTGCGGCGACTTGATCGCGGTGAGCACGGTGGACTGGTCCTCGACCGGCGCCAGCTCGCGCTGGGCGGCGTTGTACAGGAACGGCAGGCTGGCCATCACCGCCACCGCCAGCAGGCCGGTGACCCAGCGATGGTGCAACGACACATCCAGCAGCCGGCCGTAGGCCTCGCCCAGGCGGCCGAAGAAATGCTCGGCGCGGCGCGCCATCCAGCCTTCGGACACCTGGCTATTGAGCAGGAACGAACTCATCACCGGCGACAGCGTCAGCGCGATCACGCCCGACACCACCACCGCCCCCGCCAGCGTGAAGGCGAATTCCTTGAACAGCGAACCGGTCAGCCCGCCCATCAGCCCGATCGGCGCGTACACCGCCGCCAGCGTGATGGTCATGGCGATCACCGGGCCGGCCACTTCGCGCGCGCCGATCAGGGCCGCGCGCACCGGCGACTTGCCTTCCTCGATATGGCGGTGCACGTTCTCGACCACCACGATGGCGTCGTCCACCACCAGGCCGATGGCCAGCACCATGGCCAGCAGCGTCAGCAGGTTCACGCTGAAGCCGAACAGCGCCATGATGGCCGCGCCGCCCAGCATCGACAGCGGAATGGTGACCACCGGGATCAGCACCGCGCGCAGCGAGCCCAGGCACAGGAAAATCACCGCCACCACGATGACGATGGCTTCCATCAGCGTGTGCACCACGCCGTCGATCGAGGCGCTGATGAAGCGCGCCAGCTCGAACGGCACTTGCACGCTGGTGCCGGGCGGCAGGTTCTGCTTGATGTTGGGCAGCAGTTCGTTCAGGCGCTTGACGATCACCAGCGGGTTGCCGACCGGCGTGGCGTTCAGGCCGAAATACACGGCCGGCTCGCCATCCATCAGGCCGCTGGAGTCGGTCGAGGCCGCGCCCAGTTCAACCGTGGCCACGTCACCCAGGCGCACGATGGCGTCGCCCTCGCGCTTGATGACCATGTCGCGGAACTCGGCCACGTTGACCAGGTCGGTGTTGACCTTGATGTTGGACACCACGTACAGGCCCTTGGCCTGGCCGGGCGCCGCCTGCACGTTGTTCTGGCGCAGGGCCTCGGCCAGTTCGCCGGCCGAGATGCCGCGCGCGGCCAGCCGGTCGGGGTCGAGCCAGACGCGCATCGCCAGCTTCTGGCCGCCATACAGCTCCACGCTGGCCACGCCGTCGATGGACGACAGCTGCGGCTGCACCACGCGCGACAGGTAGTCGGTCAGCGCCGGCAGCGACATGGTGGAACTGGAGAACCCCACGTAGGCCACGGCGGTGGCCTCGCCGGCGGACTTGACCAACACCGGGTCGTAGGCGTCCTGCGGCAGGCGGTATTTGACTTCGTTGACCTTGGCCATGACCTCGGTCATGGCCTTGTTGGAATCGGCATTGAGCTTCATGCGCACCGTGATCACGCTGCGCCCCTGGGTCGAGGACGACGACAGGTAGTCGATGCCCTCGACGGTGGCGACGGATTGCGCGATGGGCTGGGTGACGAAGCCCTGCATCAGGTCGGGCGAGGCGCCCGGGTACTGCGTGGTGATGGTGATGGTGGTGCTTTCGGTCAGCGGGTACTGGCGGATCGGCAGGCCGCTCAGGGCGCGCAACCCGAGCAACAGCAGCAGCGTGCTGACCACCAGCGCCAGCACCGGCCGGCGGACGAACAGATCGGTGAACTTCATGATCGGCTCCGCGGGTTCAGCGGGCTTGCGCCACGGATTGCGGCGCGGCGTCCAGCGCCACGGTGTCCTGGGCGCTGATCTCGACGGGTGCGCCGTTGTGCAGGCGCAGCTGGCCCGAGGTCACCACGCGGTCGCCCGGCTTGAGGCCCTTGGTCACCACCACCCGGCCGCGCACGCGCTCGGCGGTCTGCACGTAGGCCTGGGTCACGGTCGGCGGCGCCGACGCCTCGCCGCCCTTGGGCGGCGTCACCACGTAGACCGAGTCGCCATAGGCGCTGTAGCTGATGGCGGTTTCTGGCACGGTCAGCACGCCGGGCCGCGGCGGCAGCACCACCTGGCCATGGGCGAACATGCCGGCCGCGAGCGCGCCGTCGGCGTTGGCCAGCGTGGCCTGCACCCGCACGGTGCGCGAGCCCGGGTCGACCTGCGGTTCGATGGTGGTGACGGTGCCGTCGAAGACCCGGCCGGCGTGGGCGTCGACCGTCACGGTCACCGGCTGGCCGGCGCGCAGCGCGCCCAGCGCCTGCTCGGGCAGCGTGATGTTGGCGTAGACGCTGGCCGCGTCGGTCAGCGACACCAGCGGATCGCCGGCGCGGGCGAACTGGCCCAGGTTGACCCGGCGCACGCCGAGCACGCCGTCGAACGGGGCCTTGATGCGCTTCTGCTCGATCAGGGCCTGGATCCGCTTGATCTCGCCGGCGGCCTGGTCGTAGTCGGCCTGGGCCTGGTCCAGCTGCTCGCGCGTGGCCGCCTGCTGCGGCACCAGGCGGCGGGTGCGTTCCAGCAGCGCCCGGGCGTTCCTGGCCTGGGCCTGCAGCCGCGCCAGTTCGCCCTGCTCGGGCGCGTCGTTCAGCTGCACCAGCAGCTGCCCGGCGCGCACCCGCTCGCCGGGGGTGAACAGGATCTGCGCCACCCGGCCGTCGACTTCGGCCGGCACCAGCACCTGCCGGGTCGCCTCGAGCGAGGCGATGCCCGACAGCGCCGCCGGGAAATCCGCCTGCAACACGGGCGCCACCGCCACCTTGGCCGGCGCCATGGCCCAGCCGCCCTTGTGCGACGCGCCGCCGAATTTCCAGTACAGCCCGCCCCCCCGCCACTACCGCCAGGGCCAGCACCCCGGCCGCCCATGCGCCTGATTTCGCCTTCATGACTCTCTCACTATTTATCAAAGGAATTGCTTGGATAATCCTTGAAAAATCGGACGAAGTCAAAAAACCTAAAGTAATGTTTAGGATTAAGAAAACCTATCGGCGGGAAATGGCCAAAAAAAACGCCGGCGAAGGCCGGCGGTTTGCGGGGAAACAGGCTTGCGCCCAGGGCGCAACGCCAGGGCTACGTGCGCACCATGTGCAGGTAGTGGCGGTGGCGTTCGTACTGGTCGAGGATGTCGCCGATGACGGCGTCGCGGCTCCAGCCCATGATATCGTAGTCCTGTCCGCCCTCGCGCAGGTGGACCTCGGCGCGGAAGTACTTGCGCTCTTCCTCGTCGGCGGCCTCTTCGGGCGTCAGGCTGGGCCGCACGAAGGCCTGCGGCCGCACCGAATAGAAGAAGTCCAGGTGTTCGCCGTGGTTCACCTCCAGCACCACCCCGCCCTCGCCGTCGCTTTCCTTGACCGCGACGGCGTAGCCCTGCTTGCGCAGTTCATCGGCCACGTCCTCCAGCGCCGGGGTCACCACATCCGCGATGAAGCGCAGCACGTGGGCGCGGCGCGGCATCATGACCATGTTGCGCAGCCGCCGCTCCCACGACTGGCCACCGCGCGCGGGGCGCGACAGCGTCAGCGACTGGTAGCGGATGCCACGCTTGGTGGCGTCGAGCCTGAGCGCCTTGAACAGCCCCCACAACGACAGCAGCAGGATGATCGAGAACGGCAGCGCGCTGGCGATGGTGGCCGTCTGCAACGCCGTCAGGCCGTCGGCCAGCAGCAGCGCGATGGCCACCGCGCCCATCGACAGCGACCAGAAGATGCGCTGCCACACCGGCGTGCGGTCGGCGCCGCCCGAGGCCAGCAGGTCCACCACCAGCGCGCCCGAGTCGGCCGAGGTGACGAAGAACACCGCCACCATCGCGATGGCGAAGATCGAGATCACGCTGCTCCAGGGCAGCAGCTCGAAGAACGCGAACAGCGCCAGCGAATTGTCTTGTTTGACCGTATCGGCGAACCCCTTGATGCCATCGACCAGGATGAAGTGGATGGCGGTATCGCCGAACACCGTCATCCAGAACAGCGTGAAGCCGGCCGGCACCAGCAGCACGCCGCTGACGAATTCGCGGATGGTGCGGCCGCGCGAGATGCGGGCGATGAACAGACCCACGAACGGCGACCAGGCGATCCACCAGCCCCAGTAGAACAGGGTCCAGCCGCCGATCCAGTCGGTCGGCTCGTAGGCGTACAGATTGAAGGTCTTGTTGACGATGTCCGACAGGTAGGCGCCGGTGTTCTGCACGAAGGTCTGCAGCAGGAACACGGTGGGGCCGGCCACCAGCACGAACAGCAGCAGGATCACCGCCAGCACCATGTTGGCCTCGGACAGGATGCGGATGCCCTTGTCCAGGCCGCTGGCCACCGACAGCGTGGCCAGCCCGCAGGTGATGACGATCAGGATGATCTGCGGCATCACGCCCACGGGAATGCCGAACAGGTGGTTCAGGCCGCTGTTCATCTGCGCCACGCCCAGTCCCAGCGAGGTCGCCACGCCCAGCACGGTGCCGATGATGGCGAACACGTCGACCGCGTGGCCGATGGGGCCGTGGATGCGGTTGCCGATCAGCGGGTACAGGGCCGAGCGCAGGGTCAGCGGCAGGCCATGGCGGAAGCTGAAGAATGCCAGCGTCAGCGCCACCACCGCGTAGATGGCCCAGGCGTGCAGGCCCCAATGGAAGAAGGTGATCTTCATGGATTCGCGCGCGGCGGCCGCGGTGGCGCCCTCGCCCACCGGCGGCGACATGAAGTGCATGACCGGCTCGGCCACGCCGAAGAACATCAGGCCGATGCCCATGCCCGCCGAGAACAGCATGGCGAACCAGGTGAAGTTGCGGTAGTCGGGCTCGCTGTGATCGGGCCCCAGCTTGATGTCGCCATAGCGGCTGATGGCCAGGAACGCCACCGACAGCAGGATGATGGCGACCACCAGGATGTAGAACCAGCTGGCGTTGCCCAGGATCCAGGCCTGGATCGATTCGAACAGATTCTGCGCGGTCCTGGGCGCCGTGATGGCAAAGCCCACCAGCAGCAGCGTGAACAGCGCCGCCGAATAGAAGACCGGGCGGTTGATGGTGGATGGTCGGGTTTCTGAAGACATGCTGCCGCTCCTTTCGCCCGAGGGATGCCAAAGGCTGCGGCGCTGGCCCCCTCAGTCCAGCCGGCGCGCCGCCGTTATTACTATCATGCCGCCGCTGGCCGTGACAATGCCCGCGTCGCATGGCCGCACCGCGCCCGGCATCCGGGCCCGGGCCGGCCGCGCGGGTCGCCGTCGGGCCGGGCGGCCCTAGCCGGGGTCGCGTTCGCCGAATACCACGCGGCGGAAGAACCCCGCCAGCACCGATTCGGTGGTCTCGGCGCTGACGTTCTGCGGGTCGAAGGCGAAGCTGAATTGCATGCCGTCGGACAGCGCCAGCAGGCCGATGGCCAGCTCGCGCGCGGGCAGCGGCAGGGGCGTGCCGACGCGCTCGGAGAACTGGCGGATGTATTCGGTGGTGGCTTCGCGCAGCTCGCCCATACAGGCGATGAAGCCGACGCGGAATTCGGGATCGCGGGCGGCCTGCAGCTTGGCTTCCATCCACAGCAGGAAGCACTCGTTGTCGCGGAAATGGTTGCTGTAGTAGTGCAGCACGCTGTCTTCCATCTGCTGGCGGGTCTCGCCGGCCTCGAAGATGGCGCGCATGTCGCTCATCACGTTTTCATGGTCGCGCTTGAGCAGCTGCAGGAACAGTTCGGACTTGCTGGCGAAATTGGAATAGAAGGCGCCGCGGGTATAGCCGGCCAGTTCGGCGATGTCCTCGACGCTGGCGGCGACGAAACCCTTGGTCAGGAAGATCGATTGCGCGGCATCGAGCAGACGCTGGCGCGTCTGGTCGCGGCTTTGCTCTCGGGTAAGGCGGACTTTTGACATGGGGCGATTCTATCATCTGGAACGATTTCAGATTCACACTTGTATTTGAATACACACCCGAATTAGAATCCATCCCGTATCGGATTGCCAGGGTGCCGCGCCGGCCTGCAAGGGCCTGCCGCCTCGCGTCCCGTTTCCCCCTCCTGCCCGCGTCGCGAGGTGTTTCGTGAATTCTTCAGGTTCTTGCGCGCCCGTCGCCGCGCGCAATCCCGCCGCCCGTGCCGCGGCGCTTTCCCATCCTGTCCTGCGCCGCCCCTGGCCCGCGCTCGCCCTGGCGCTGACGCTGGCGCTGGCCGGCTGCGGCAGCAAGGAGGCCGAGCCGCCGCCGCCGCGTCCAGTGGTGGCCATGCCGGCCAAGGCCGATTCGGCGCTGCCGGCCTGGACCCTGCCCGGCGAAGTGCAGGCGCGCTACAGCACGCCGCTGTCGTTCCGGGTGGGCGGCAAGATCATCGAACGCAAGGTCCGGCTGGGCGACACGGTCAAGCCGGGCCAGGTGGTCGCCAGGCTCGACCCCGCCGACGCCACCAAGAACGCCGCCGCCGCCCGCGCCCAGCTGTCGGCCGCCCAGCACCAGCTGGACTACGCCAAGCAGCAGCTGGACCGCGACCGCGCCCAGTCCAGGGAAAACCTGATCGCCGCCAACCAGCTCGAACAGACCCGCAACGCCTACGCCTCGGCGCTGGCGCAGCGCGACCAGGCGGCGCAGCAGGCGGCCCTGTCGGCCGACCAGCTCAACTACACCACCCTGGCCGCCGACCACGCCGGCGTCATCACCGCCGAGCAGGCCGACACCGGCCAGAACGTGGCGGCGGGCCAGGCGGTCTACAACCTGGCCTGGGCGGGCGACGTCGACGCCCTGTGCGACGTGCCCGAAAGCGTGCTGGCGGGCCTGGCCATCGGCCAGCGCGCCACCGTCACGCTGGCGCCGCTGCCCGGCCAGACCTTCAGCGCCGTGCTGCGCGAGATCGCGCCGGCGGCCGATCCGCAGAGCCGCACCTACCGCGCCAAGCTGACGCTGGAGTCGCCCTCGCCCGAGGTGCGACTGGGCATGACCGCCAACATCAGCTTCGACAACCGCCAGGCCAACGGCGCCACCACCTACACGGTGCCGGCGACCGCGCTGTTCCATGACAACGGCGAGCCGGCGGTCTGGATCGTCAAGCCGCAGGAAGACACGCTGGAACTGCGTCGCGTGCAGGTGCTGCGCTACGACGCCCGCAGCGTCACCCTGACGCAGGGCGTGCAGGCCGGCGAGCGCGTGGTCTGGCAAGGCGTGCACGCCGTGTCGGCCGGCGAGAAGGTCCGCGCGGTGCCGCCGCTGCACCCCGAGGACTTCGCATCATGAGCGCGCCGGTTCCCGAGAATCAGAACGCCGCGCACCGCCACGAGGAAGGCAAGTTCAACCTGTCGGCCTGGGCGCTGCGGCACCAGCCGCTGGTGATCTTCCTGATCACGCTGGTGACGCTGTTCGGCGTGCTGTCGTATTCGCGCCTGGCGCAGTCCGAAGACCCGCCCTTCACGTTCCGCGTGATGGTCATCAAGACCCTGTGGCCCGGCGCCACCTCGCAGCAGGTGCAGGAGCAGGTCACCGACCGCATCGCCAAGAAACTGCAGGAAACACCGTCCACGGACTTCCTGCGCAGCTACTCGCGTCCCGGCGAATCGCTGATCTTCTTCACCATGAAGGACTCGGCGCCGGCCAGCGAGGTGGCCAACGAGTGGTACCAGGTGCGCAAGAAGGTCGGCGACATCGGCGCGACGTTGCCGCAGGGCGTGCAGGGGCCGTTCTTCAATGACGAGTTCGGCGACGTCTACACCAACATCTACACCCTGGCGGGCGACGGCTTCTCGCCGGCGCAATTGCGCGACTACGCCGACAGCCTGCGCACCGTGCTGCTGCGCGTGCCGGGCGCGGCCAAGGTCGATTACTTCGGCGAGCAGCCCGAGCACGTCTATATCGAGATCAGCAACACGCAGCTGACGCGGCTGGGCGTGTCGCCGCAGCAGATCGCCGAGGCCATCAACAGCCAGAACGCGGTGGCCAGCGCCGGCACCCTGACCACGGCCGACGACCGCGTGTTCGTGCGTCCCAGCGGCCAGCTCCAGGACACCCGGGCGCTGGCCGAGACGCTGATCCGCGTCAACGGCAAGTCGATCCGGCTGGGCGATATCGCCACCATCCACCGCGGCTATGACGATCCCCCGGCCGAGCAGATGCGCACGCGCGGCGAGCCGGTGCTGGGCATCGGCATCACCATGCAGCCCGGCCAGGACGTGGTGCACCTGGGCAAGGCCCTGGACGCCAAGTTCGGCGAACTCAAGGCGCGGCTGCCGGCCGGCCTGACGCTGACCGAAGTGTCGAGCATGCCCAAGGCGGTGTCGTTCTCGGTGGACGAGTTCCTGCGCTCGGTGGCCGAGGCCGTGGCCATCGTGCTGATCGTCAGCCTGGTGTCGCTGGGCCTGCGCACCGGCATGGTGGTGGTGATCTCGATTCCGGTGGTGCTGGCGGTGACCGCGCTGTTCATGGACATGTTCGGCATCGGCCTGCACAAGGTCTCGCTGGGCACGCTGGTGCTGGCGCTGGGCCTGCTGGTGGACGACGCCATCATCGCGGTCGAGATGATGGCGGTGAAGCTGGAACAGGGCTGGAGCCGCGCGCGCGCCGCCGCCTTCGCCTACACCAGCACCGCCTTCCCGATGCTGACCGGCACGCTGGTGACGGTGGCCGGCTTCCTGCCGATCGCGCTGGCCAAGTCCAGCACCGGCGAATACACCCGCTCGATCTTCCAGGTGTCGGCGATCGCGCTGATCACCTCGTGGTTCGCCGCGGTGGTGCTGATCCCGCTGCTGGGTTATCGCATGCTGCCCGAGCGCAAGCGCGAGGCGCACCTGCCCGATGACCACGAGCACGACATCTACAACACCCGCTTCTACCAGCGCCTGCGCGGCTGGGTGGCGTGGTGCGTGGACCGTCGCTGGCGCGTGCTGCTGGCGACCGTGGCGCTGTTCGTGGTGTCGATGGTCGGCTTCGGCCTGGTGCCGCAGCAGTTCTTCCCCAGCTCGGACCGCACCGAGCTGCTGGTGGACGTGCGGCTGCAGGAAGGCGCCTCGTTCGCCGCCACGCTGCGCCAGGTCGAGCGGCTTGAAAAGGTGCTGGACGGCCGGCCCGAGATCGCCCATTCGGTGAGCTTCGTCGGCACCGGCGCGCCGCGCTTCTACCTGCCGCTGGACCAGCAGCTGGCCACGCCCAACTTCGCGCAGATCGTCATCACCGCCAACTCGGTGGAAGACCGCGAAAAACTGGCGCACTGGCTCGAACCGGTGCTGCACGAGCAGTTCCCGGCGATCCGCAGCCGCCTGTCGCGGCTGGAGAACGGCCCGCCGGTGGGCTTTCAGGTGCAGTTCCGCGTCAGCGGCGACAAGATCCCCGAGGTGCGCCAGGTGGCCGAGAAGGTGGCCGCCGAAGTGCGCGCCGACAGCCGCTCGGTCAACGTGCAGTTCGACTGGGACGAGCCGTCCGAGCGCTCGGTGCGCTTCGACATCGACCAGCAGAAGGCGCGCGAAGTGGGCGTAAGCTCGAACGACATCTCCAGCTTCCTGGCGATGACGCTGTCGGGCTACACCGTGACGCAGTACCGCGAGCGCGACAAGCTGATCAACGTCAGCCTGCGCGCCCCCGACAGCGAACGCGTCGACCCGGGCCGCCTGGCCACGCTGGCCATGCCCACGCCCAACGGCCCGGTGCCGCTGGGCAGCCTGGGCCAGGTGCGCTACGGCCTGGAGTACGGAGTGATCTGGGAACGCGACCGCCAGCCCACCATCACCGTGCAGGCCGACGTCAAGGCCGGCGCGCAGGGCATCGACGTCACCCACGCCATCGACAGGAAGCTGGACGCGCTGCGCGCCGAACTGCCCGTCGGCTACCGCATCGAGGTCGGCGGTCCGGTCGAGGAAAGCGCCAAGGGCCAGTCGTCCATCAATGCGCAGATGCCGATCATGATCGTGGCGGTGCTGACGCTGCTGATGGTGCAGCTGCAAAGCTTCGCCCGCGTGCTGATGGTGGTGCTGACCGCGCCGCTCGGCCTGATCGGCGTGGTGGCCGCGCTGCTGCTGTTCGGCAAGCCGTTCGGCTTTGTCGCCATGCTGGGCGTGATCGCGATGTTCGGCATCATCATGCGCAACTCGGTGATTCTGGTCGACCAGATCGAACAGGACATCAGCGCCGGCCACAAGCGCGTCGACGCCATCGTCGGCGCCACGGTGCGGCGCTTCCGTCCCATCACGCTGACCGCGGCGGCCGCGGTGCTGGCGCTGATCCCGCTGCTGCGCAGCAACTTCTTCGGCCCCATGGCCACCGCGCTGATGGGCGGCATCACCAGCGCCACGGTGCTGACGCTGTTCTTCCTGCCCGCGCTGTACGCGGCCTGGTTCCGCGTGCGCCACGACGAGCGCGAGGAACCCGAAGGCGTGCCGCCCGGCGCCCACGCCGGCGACAACGTAGAACGAGGAGCCTGACGATGTCCCTCCGTCTCCCGACCCCGGCCTGGCGCCTGGCCACCCTGCCGCTGCTGCTGGCGCTGGGCGCCTGCGCCTTCGCCCCCGACAGCAAGCCGCCGGCCATGGCGCAGCCCGCGCAATACGGCGTCGAGGCGCTGCCCGCCGCCGGCGCGCCGGCGCAGGGCGTGGCGCAGCGTTATGCGCGCGACGCCGGCCCGGTGCCCGAATGGTGGAAACGCTTCGGCTCCGAGGCGCTCAACGCCATGGTGGAAGAAGGCCTGGCCAACAGCCCCGACCTGGCCGCCGCCGAGCGCAACCTGGCCGGCGCCCGCGAGCAATTGCGCGGGCAGGTCAATTCTTCGTTGATGCCTACGGTCGACGCTGGCGGCGACGTCACGCGCAAGCGCGCGCTGACCATGCCGAACCTGCCGGAACCCACCGCGCTCTACAACGTCTTCACCGGCCAGATCCAGGCCAAGTACGACCTGGACCTGTTCGGCGCGGCGCGCTTCGAGAACGTGTCGCGCGCGGCGCACGTCGAGCAGCAGGCGTTCCAACTGGAATCGGCGCGCCGTTCGCTGGCCGACAACATCGTCACCGGCGCCATCACCTCGGCCTCGCTTGCCGAGCGCGTGGCGCTGACCGAAAAGCAGGTGGTGCTGGCGCGCCAGGTGGCGCGCGACACGCAGCGCCGCTACGAACTGGGCTCGGCCTCGCAGAACGACGCACTGCAGGCCGACCAGGACGCCGCCACGCTGGAGGCCTCGCTGCCGGGCCTGCGCGCGCAGTGGCAGACCACCCGCCACGCGCTGGCGGTGCTGATGGGCCGCAGCCCCGACCAGGCGCCGCCGGACCTGGCCTTCGCCATGATCGCCGTGCCCGGCGAAGTGCCGGTGCTGGTGCCGTCCGAACTGCTGGCGGCGCGGCCCGACATCCACATCGCCGAGGCCGTCCTGCGCGCGGCGGCGGCCGACGTCGGCGTGGCCACGGCGCAGCTGTTCCCCAGCCTGTCGCTGTCGGCATCGATGGGCAAGGGCGGCTTCAGCTGGCCGGCGGCGCTGTCGGGCGCGGGCTCGATCTGGGCGGTGGGCGCGTCGCTGACGCAGCCGATCTTCCATGGCGGCGCGCTGCTGGCCGAGCGCAGCGCCGCCAAGGACCGCTATGAAGCGGCGGTGCTGCAATACAAGCAGACCGTGCTGACCGCCTTCCGCGACGTGGCCGACACGCTGGCGCAGCTGGATGCGGATGGGCAGGCGCTGGCGTCGGCCGAGGCCTCGCGCCGGTCGGCGGAGCAGTCGCACCGCAACACCGCCAACCGAGTGCGCCTGGGCGCGCTGGCGCCCTACACCGCGTACGCCAGCGAACAGCATTACGTCGCGGCGCGGGTGCGGGAAGTGGAATACGCCAATGCCCGCCTGACCGAGACGGCGGCGCTGTTCCAGGCCATGGGCTCGCCGGTGCGCGCGCCGCAGGCGCCGGCGCAACCGGCCACCGGCGGCAATACGGGCGAACCGCCAGCGCCTCAGCAGCAGCAGCAGCAGCAGCAGTAACCCGCGCCGCTCGATCCGAGCGGCCCACAGGCCCCCGACGCCTACGGCGCGGGGGCCTGTTCCTTGATGCGGGACGCCAGCGCCAGGGATTCGATGCGCCGCGCCGCCGCCTGCAGCAGCGCCGTGGTCTTGTCCTGCGCAATGGTGTTGAGCCGGGTCGCCAGGAAGGTCACGGTCAGCGCGCCGAAGATGCGCCGGTCTTCCTGAAACACCGGCACCGCGATGCCGGCGCGTTCCGGCGAAATCTCGCCCACCCCCAGATACGCCCCACGCACCCGGATCTCGTCCAGGTGGCGGATGAACTCGGCCTGCGTCGGCCCCAGGCCCGCGGCCTCGACCTCGGCGGCGTGCCCTTCGTAGAGTCTGCGCTGGTCCTTGCGCGGCAGGAACGCGATGATGGTCTTGGCGGTGGCGCCGCGGAACAGCGGGTGGGCGCGGCCGCGGCCGTGCGGGATGCCGAGCGCGTCGGGCCCGCGTTCGTGGTGGATGTTGAGGATCCGCAGGCCGTGGATGACGCTGAGCAGCACGTCGCCGCCGACCTGGTCCACCACCTCGCGCATGATCGGCCGGGCCACGCCCAGCACCGGATCGCCGTCGATGATGAGATGGTCCAGCTCGATGATGCGCGGCCCCAGCTTGTAGCCGCCGCCCGTCATGCGCAGCAGGTAGCCCAGGTCCGACAGGTCGCGGATGTAGCGGTAGCCGGTCGGCGCCGAGTAGGACAGCTTGGAGATGATCTCTTCGGCCGTCAGCACCGGCGTGGCCAGGCTGAAGAGGTCGAGGATCGCGAGGGCGCGCTTCAGGGTGGACATGGAATCGGCGGACGGTGGGCGAGGCGGAACCGGCGCAGCGTATCACAGCGATCCCGGCGCGCCCCTGCGCCATAACCCGCCGCTATCGCTTCTCGCCCAACGCTCTGCTTCTCGCTATCGTCTTCGCTATTTTTATCATTTATAGAGAAAAACTAATTGGTGAAGATTGTTTTTTATCGAATAATGATACTGAAGCAGCAGACCAGCGGACAGCGAAAAGTCCGCGGCCCGCCTCGCCCGGCATGCACATCCAAGGGGAAATCGCATGAAGCAGTCCAGCAGCAGGCCCGGCGGCATCAGCCGCCGGCAATTCATGGCGGCGTCGGCCGCCTCGTTGGCGGGCGCCGCGCTCGCCCGTCCCGGCCTGGCCCGCGCGGCCGGCTACCCGTCGGAACACCCGATCCAGTTCATCGTGCCGTTCCCGGCGGGCGGCGGCACCGACCTGGTGGCGCGGCCGCTGGCCCAGGGCATCGGCGAAGCGCTCAAGCAGAGCGTGGTGGTGATCAACAAGGGCGGCGCGGCCGGCATCATCGGCACCCAGCAGGCGGCGCGTTCGGCGCCCGACGGCTACACCGTCGCGCTCGGCTCCACCGGCACCCACACCGTGAACCAGAGCCTGTACGAGAACATCGCCTACGACCCCATCAAGGACTTCGAGCCGGTCTCGATGGTCTGCTACTACAACAACGTGCTGGTGGTGCATCCGTCGTTTCCGGCCAAGACCCTGCAGGAGTTCGTCGCCCTCATCAAGGCCAACCCCGGCAAGTACTTCTACGGCATCACGCAGAACGGCAGCTCGGCGCACCTGGCGATGGAACTGCTCAAGGCCACGGCCGGCCTCGACCTGCCCGGCGTGCCCTACAAGGGCGCGGCGGCGGCGGTCAACGATTTCCTGGGCGGCCAGTTCCCGGTGCTGATGGACGTGGTGATCAACCAGCAGCAATTCATCCAGGGCGGCAAATCACGGCCGCTGGCGGTGACGTCCGCCGCGCGCTCGCCTGCCCTGCCCGACGTGCCGACGGTGGCCGAGTCCGGCTATCCGGGCTATCAGGCGATCGGCTGGAACGGCGTGTTCGTGCCCGCCGGCACGCCACCGGCCATCGTCCAGACGCTCAACGGCGCGGTGCAGAGCGCGCTCAAGCAACCCGCCCTGGCGCAGCTGACGCAGAACGGGCTGGAACTGCACGGCGGCACGCCCGAAGAACTGCGCCGTTTCGTCGCCACCGAAAGCGAGAAATGGCGCACCCTGATCAAGAACGCCAATATCAAGGCCACCTGATGCAAGCCATTCCCTATGGCGTCCCGCTGGACGCCGCCGCCAATCCCTGGCTGGCGCTCGACCATGAACTGCGCGCCGAGGGACGGCGCGCGCCATCAGCCCCGCCGGTGCGCGCCGTGGTGTGCGTGACCGTGCACGTCGACGGCCCCGCCGTCGAGGTCGGCCGCAAGCAATTCCCCAGCGCCGGCATCCATACCGCCGGCCGCTACGCCATCCGCCGCGGCGTGCCGCGCCACCTGGAGATCCTGGCGCGCCACGCCATGCCGGCGACCTTCTTCGCCTGCGGCTACGACGTCGAGCATTACCCGGACACCTTCCGCGCCATCCTGGCCGCCGGCCACGAGATCGCGGCGCATGGCTACCTGCACGAAGCCTGGGACCTGGGCGAGGACGAACCCGCGCTGCTGGAAAAGACCCACACCCTGATCCAGCGGCAGCTGGGCGTGACGCCGGTGGGCTGGTGTTCGCCGTCGGGCCGCAAGAGCCACCGCACCCTGCCCACGCTGCGCCGGCTCGGCTATTGCTACGACGCCAGCGAAAAGGACCGCGACCGCCCCTACCTGCCGGCCGAGGGCGGCGATGGCTTCGTCATGCTGCCCAACAACACGGTGTCGCTGGACGACTATCCGTTCTATTTCACCGGCCACAGCCTGGCCGCCGAGGCCTGCGACAACTGGATCGAGGAATTCGAGGCGCTGCGCCAGGCCGAGGGCTACATCCACCTGACGGTGCACCCCAAGGCCGCCGGCGGTTCCGGCACGCCGGCCCGCGCCGCCGCCATGGACCGCTTCCTGGCCTACGTCGGCGCCCAGCCGGACGTGCACTGCATGACGCTGGCCGCGCTGGCCCGCCACTGCCTGGCCCACCCCGCCGCCTGGAGAACCGCATGACGGCCCCCAAGACCGTACTGGTCACCCTCAACGTGCAGGGCATCGGCCCCGAAGCCGCCGCCCGCCCGGAACACGAACTGCACGGCCGCGACGGCCACGGCCGCTACACCTATGGCGGCGGCCTGGCGCGGGTGCTGGACATGCTGCGGCGCCAGGAAATCCGCGCCACCCTGTTCTGGCCCGCCTTCGAGGCCGAGCGCTGCCGCGACCTGCTGGAACGAAGCCTGCGCGACGGCCACGAAGCCGCCTCGCAGGGCAACGCCTTCGAAGACCTGGCCACGCTGGGCGAGCGCGAGGCCGAGGTGCTGCAACGCGGCCGCGACCGCCTGGCGGCGCTGACCGGCCAGGCGCCGCAGGGCTTTCGCTGGACCGGCGGCGGCTTCAGCGCGCGCACCCTGCCCTTGCTGCGCGAGCTGGGCTACCGCTACGACAGCAGCGCCATCGACGACGACGCGCCCTACGCGCTGGACGCCGACGGCGCCCCCGGCATGATCGAACTGCCCTGGAGCGAGGGCCTGTGCGACGCCAGCCATTTCGGCCGCCGCGTGACCCAGGACCGCGCCTATGCGCACCTGGCCGAACAGGGCGACGCGCTGCTGGCGGCCGAGGGCTACGCCTGCCTGACGCTGCACCCGCGCGCGGACAACGGCGTGGGACGCGCCGCCCGGCTGCAGATGATCGAGCGGCTGCTCGACCGGCTGCGCGCCGCCGGCGCCGGCTTTGCCCGCTGCGACGACCTGGCGCGCGAACACGCGGCCGGCGCCTGACCGATGCGCCGCCGCCCTGCCGGCGCGGCCTGTCCGCCGGCAGGGCGGCGGGAGCCGGCGGACGCGGCGGCGCCCCTCCCAGACCGCTGCCGCGGGGCTTTCGCGGGTCCTGGCGGACCGTTATCCCCGGGCAAACCCTGGGTAATATTGGCGCCAAAATAAGCTAATATTTTTGCAACATTCCCTCCTATCCCCCGACCTCACGGCGCCTTGCGCCGCTATCCGTCCATGACCCAGATCACCCAATTCCCGTTCGTATCGGTCTCCGGTACCCCCGAGGCCCGCGGCCGCGCCTACGGCCAGCAGGCCGCCGACCGCGTGCGCAAGAGCGCCGCCATGTACGGCCAGACGCTGGTCGACCTGGGCTACGACGCCATGGCGCGCACCCGCCTGATCGAAAGCTTCGCCCGCGAGATCGAGAATTTCGCGCCGCATTACCTCGAGGAAATGCGCGGCATCGCCGCCGGCGCCAACGTGCCCTTCGAAGACATCGTGATGGTCAACGCCCGCACCGAAGTCATCGCCAAGGCCCGCGCCGAAAAGAAGAAGGCCGCCGAGCTCGAACCGGGCGACGGCTGCACCGGCGCCCTGATCCTGCCGACCCGCTCGGCCAACGGCCGCCTGATCCACGGCCAGAACTGGGACTGGCGCGCCGAGTGCGCCGAGACCGCCATCGTGCTGCGCGTGCGCAACGACAACGGCCCGGACATCCTGACCTTCGTCGAGGCCGGCGGCCTGGCCCGCAGCGGCCTGAACAGCGCCGGCGTGTCGATCACCGCCAACTACCTGGAGTCCGACCGCGACTTCCGCCAGCTCGGCGTGCCGCTGTCGCTGATCCGCCGCAAGGTGCTGGAGCAGGAACACTTCGCGCTGGCCATCAAGGCCGTCAGCACCACCCAGAAGTCGTGCTCGAACAACATCATGATCGGCATGGCCGCCGGCTTCGGCGTCGATTACGAGTGCACCACCGATGAAGCCTTCCCGATCTACCCGGGCGCCGACGACCTGATCGTGCACGCCAACCACTGGGTCAGCGAAGTCGCCCTGGGCAAGCTGCGCGACACCGGCCGCGCCAGCACCCCGGAAAGCACCTACCGCGACTGGCGCGTGCGCCGCCTGCTGAACGAGAAGGACAAGCTGACCCGAGAAGACCTCAAGCGCGCGCTGTTCGACGACTTCGGCACGCCCTACTCGGTCTGCCGCCCGCCGCGCCCCGGCAGCCACGACAACCTGTCGGCCACCGTCGCCATGGTCGTCATGGAACCGGCCGCCGGCCTGATGGAAGTGGCGCCGCTGCCGGCGCTGAACCGCACCTTCACCCGTTACAGCCTGGACGCCGAGCCCGAGCTGCTGGCCGCGGCCTGAGCTTTCCCGGTCCCCTGACCGCTGGCGGCGGCCGGATCCCCCGGCCGCCCGCGCAACCCCTGGAAACGCATCCATGAAAACAAAACTCCTGACTACCGCGGTTGCCCTGGCGTTGGGCACGCTGGCCGGCTCCGCCCTGGCCCAGGCGCCGGCCCCGCTGCGCATCTCGTTCACCGCCGACATCCGCTCGACCGAGCCCGGCGTCAACCGCGACAGCAACAGCGACGCGGTGGTGCTGCACATCGTCGAGGGCCTGGTGGCCTACGGCGAGGACGCCGAAGTGCGCCCGCTGCTGGCCGAGTCCATCGACATCAGCCCCGACGGCAAGACCTACACCTTCAAGCTGCGCCAGGGCGTCAAGTTCCACAACGGCGCGCCGCTGACCTCGGCCGACGTGCTCTGGACCTGGCAGCACTACACCGCCGCCAACTCCGGCTGGCGCTGCGCCAGCGAATTCGATGGCCGCGGCACCGTCAAGGTCACCGGCGTCGAGGCGCCCGACGCCCAGACCGTGGTCTACCACCTGGAAAAACCCAGCAGCCTGTTCCTGGCCTCGCTGGCGCGCGCCGACTGTGGCGGCACGGGCATCCTGCAGAAGGCCTCGGTCAAGGCCGACGGCAGCTGGGACAAGCCCATCGGCACCGGCCCCTTCGCCTTCGCCGAATGGAAGCGCGGCGAATACGTGCGCCTGACCAAGTTCGCCGACTACGCCAACCGCGACGGCAAGCGCGACGGCTACACCGGCTCCAAGCGCCCCCTGGTCGATGAAGTGCGCTTCGTCATCGTGCCCGACGACTCCACCGCCAAGGCCGCCCTGCAACGCGGCAACATCGACATCATCGAGGACGTCTCCAACAACGACGTGCCGGTGCTGCAAGGCACCCCCAACGTCAAGGTCGCCTACGCGCCCGTCATGAGCATGACCGCGCTGCTGCTGCAGACCAAGGACCCGCTGCTGTCCAACCCCAAGATCCGCCAGGCCCTGGCCCACGCCATCGACTACGACCAGCTGGCCGCCGCCGTCACCGAAGGCCTGGCCAAGCCCAACAACTCCATCGTCCCGCTGGTCTCGCCGCACAACGACGCGACCCAGAAGGAAGGCTGGAAATACGACCCCGCGCTGTCCCAGAAGCTGCTCAAGGAAGCCGGCTACAAGGGCCAGGAGCTGGAGCTGATCACGACCAAGCGCTACCCGCAGTCGTACAACTCCGCCGTCATCATCCAGGCCATGCTGCAGGCCGTCGGCATCAACGCCAAGCTGTCCGTGTCCGAATGGGCCACGCAGCTCGACCGCTACAACGCCGGCACCTACCAGATGATGACCTTCCCGTACTCCGCCCGCCTGGACGCGGCGCTGAACTACGAAATGGTCACCGGCGACAAGGCCAAGCAGCCGCGCAAGGTCTGGGACAACCCCGACGCCCAGAAACTCCTGGACGCCGCCTCGGTCGACACCGACCACGCCAAGCGCCAGGCCTCCTTCGACCAGCTGCACAAGCTGTTCCTGGCCGACGTCCCCAGCATCCCGCTCTACAACGGCCTGGACATCGGCGCCTTCCGCACCGACATCAAGGGCTACACCCCCTGGGCCGTGAAGAAACCGCGCGCCTGGGAAGTGGAACGCGTGGCGAAGTAACCACCGCAACACCGCACCAAACGAAGAGGCCGCGAAAGCGGCCTCTTTGCATTGCGACACCCGAAAAAATAAAACCGCCCCGGCAACCGTCAAGTTTCAACGGTCGAGTCCGGGGCGGCGTTGGCCTGGCGTGCGCGGGGCGTGTAGATGCGCCCGAGGGAATCTGAAGGAACAGCCGAAGGCTGTGACGAAGATGACGAAGGGAAAGTCCGGAGCGAACGCTCCGGACCGCAATCGTAGCCCCGCGCACGCCAGGCCAACGCCGCCCCGGACGGCCCCAGAAAAAAGACCGCCCGAAAAAAGCTACTTACTTGCCAACGACCTTAGTCTCCCAGGCCCGCGGCTTCCCCTCCCAAACCGAAAACCCCTCAACCCGCTTATTCGTAGCCCAGGCATCCGCCCCGTTATAAAGCACCAACATCGGCGTCTGCTCCAGCATCAACGTATGCAGCTGGTCAAACAGCTTCTGCCGCTTCGCCGGATCCGACTCCAGGAAGCTCTCGTCGATCAGCTTCTGCACCTCGGGATCATCCCAGACCTTGCGCGGCTGCTTGGTCTTGTCGCCCGCGAACTGCTCGAAGCTCAGCGCCGGATCGATCCGCGACGAGAACGTGAACGAACTGATCTGGTACTTGCCCGTGTTGTAGCGGTCCAGCTGCGTGGCCCATTCCAGCACCTCGATCTTGGCATTGATGCCCACCGCCTGCATCATCGCCTGCGCGATCACCGCCACCTGATAGCTCGGCACGTGCGCCCGCTTGTTGGCGTAGATGACGATCGGCTCGCCCTTGTAGCCCGCTTCCTTGAGCAGCTGCTGCGCGCGCGCCGGATCGTACTTGTAGGTGCGCTTCTCGGTCTCCTGGTAGTAGGCCGACCCCGCGTACACCGCCGAGTTGTTCAACTGGCCCAGGCCTTCGGAGGCCGCCGCCACCACCTGCGGAATGTCCAGCGCCGCCGCGATCGCCTGGCGCAGCTTGACGTTCTTGAGCACCGGATCCTGCGTCTGGAACAGCAGCGTGTGCTTGGTGGCGTCGTGTGGGCTCATCACCGACACGGTCTTGCTCTTCTTGAGCTCGGCCACGTCCGTGATGGTGATCTGGCTGGCGTCGATCGCGCCCGACACCAGGCCGGCCTTGGCGGTCGACGGGTCCGGCACCACCAGGAACTTGACCTCGTCGGCCAGCGGGCGCTTGGCGCCGACGTAGCCGTCCGGCTTGTTGCCGGCGCTGGGCGAGACGTAGTCCTTGAACGCGGTCAGCAGCACGTACTCGCCGCGCTTCCACTCCTTGAACTGGTACGGGCCGGTGCCGACCGGCTCCTTCCAGGAGCCATCGGCGTTGACCGAATCCTTGCTCAGGACCGCGGTCATGCCGCAGTCGGTGCGGGCCAGCGAATCGAGGAACACGGCCGACTTGCGGTCGATCTTCATGATGACGGTCTGCGCGTCGGGCGCGGTCACGTCCGTGACCTTCAGGCCGTTGCGGCCGTCGAAGTCGCTGCGGCAGCGCCAGTCCGTCTTCGCGTCCATGTAGCGCTGCCAGCTCCAGATCACGTCGGCCGAGGTCAGCGTGGCGCCGTTGTGGAACTTGACGCCGTCGCGCAGCTTGAAGGTATAGGTCAGGCCGTCTTCGGACAGGTCGACCGATTTGGCCAGCAGCGGCGCCACCGTGCCGTTCTCCCGGTAGCCGACCAGGCCTTCCACCATGTTCAGCACCACGCCGTCGGTGGTGTTGTCGCGGTTGACGCCCGGATTGGTCGAGCGGATGTCGGCCGGCTGGGCGATGGTCAGGGTGGCGGCCTGGGCCGCGCCTGCGGCGGCCAGGGCCAGGCTGAGCGCGAGCGCTCGGGAAACAGGAAGGTGGTGCATTGCGGAAATTCCCCCGGGGGCATGCGACGCCGGATTCATGACTATATTGGCGCCAAAATAGCTGCCCATTATGCAGGCTAATGGCCGATGCGGTATCCGGGGTATCCCTGAAAGCGGCCCCGAAATGACCGCGGCGGCCTCCTTTTCAGGAAGGCCGCCGCGAAAACCGGGCCGTCGCGCCCGCGCCGGGTCAGGAAATGTCCTGGCCGACGTGCTGGGCGATGATCTTCTGCAGGCGCTTGACGTCGCGCGCCTCTAGCGCCTCGACCATGTCGAAGTGCTCGCGCGCCGAGATCTCGATGCGCGAACGCGTAACCCATTCCTTGGCCGGCGCCGCCGGTCCGCGCGCGCGCGTTTCCTGGATCAGGGCCGCCAGTTCGCGGTTCGAGCACATGTCGTACATGCCGGCGTGGAACGCCAGGTTGACCTCGTACTGCTCCAGCAGCGTGCCGTCCTGCAGCAGCTTGGAGAAACGCTCGGCCAGCACCCGCAGGGCGCGCACCTTGGCGGCCGTGACGTTGGGCATCAGGTCGGCCGCGGCGCCGGTTTCCAGCAGCACGCGGATGTCGCGGATCTGCACATGCTGGTCCGGATCCATCGTGTAGACGTGGTAACCCCGGTTGGGGATGTGCGCGATCAACCGCTTGGCGGTCAATTGGTCGAGCGCGCGCCGCACGTCCAGGCGCTTGGCGCCGTAACGTTCCTGCAAATCGATCTGTTTCAGCCACGCGCCGGGGCCGTATACCCCCGACTGAATATCCAGGGCAATACGGTCAACCAGGCCCGGCTGTGTCGCCGCCGCTTTCGGCATGGACCACTCCCGTGAATCAAATCCAAACCGCGTATTTTATGCATAAGTCCGCGCCGGGACGGCAAGCCCCGGCCGGCGCGGACCCATCCCCTCAGGCCGTGGCCCGCGAAGGCTCCTGCTGGTCCAGCCGCCAGCGCAGGCGCACGCCCCCGGTTTCGGTCGATTCCAGCGCGGGAATCGCCGACAGCAGGCTGCGGGTGTATTCCTCGCGCGGCTGGTCGAACACCGTGTCGCGCGTGCCCTGCTCGACAATGCCGCCGTCGCGCATCACCACCACCCGGTCGGCCACCTGTTCCACCACGCCCAGGTCGTGGCTGATGAACAGGCAGGAGAAGCCGTGGCGTTCCTGCAGGTCGGCGAACAGGTCCAGCACCTGCGCCCGCACCGTCACGTCCAGCGCCGACACCGGTTCATCGGCGATGACGAAGGACGGCCGCCGCACCACCGCGCGGGCGATGGCCACGCGCTGGCGCTGGCCGCCGGACAGTTCGTGCGGAAAGCGCTTGGCGTATTCCGAGCCCAGGCCGACTTCGGCCAGCACTTCGTCCACGCGGCGGCGCTTGTCGGCGGCCGGCATGTCGACCAGCATGCGCAGGCCCTCGCCCACCAGCTCGCCGATGGTCATGCGCGGGTCGAGCGACGAATACGGGTCCTGGAACACCATCTGGCAGTTCAGGCGGTAGTCGCGCCATGCCGGCGAACGGCGGCTGACCGGCTGGTTGCGGAACAGGATCTGGCCGGAAGTCGGCGACAGCAGGCCGGCGATGGCGCGGCCCAGCGTGGTCTTGCCGGAACCCGAGCCGCCCACCACCGCCACCACTTCGCGCGGCTTGACGTGCAGGTCGATGCCATTGAGCGCGCGCTTGGCGCCGGTGCGCGAGAACAGGCGCTGGTGGCCGGCGTAGTCGACCACCAGGTTCCTGACCTCGACGATCGGCGCTTCCTGGATCGGCGGACGCGCCGGCAGGCGGCGCGGCATCGCGTCCAGCAGCTTGCGGGTGTAGGGATGCTGCGGCCGTTCGAGGATGCCGGCGGTGGTGCCGGTCTCCAGCACCTTGCCGTGCTGCATCACCACCATGCGTTCGGTATAGCGCGCCACCATCGGCAGGTCGTGGCTGATCATCAGCACGGCCGTGTTGTGCTCGCGCGTCAGGTCGACCATCAGTTCCAGCACGTCGCGCTGCACCACCGCGTCGAGCGCGGTGGCGGGCTCGTCGGCGATCAGCAGCGCCGGCTCCAGCAGCATCACCGAGGCCAGCATCATGCGCTGGCGCATGCCGCCCGAGAACTCGTGCGGCCAGGCCTCGACGGCGGCCTTCGGGTCGCGGATGCCGACGCGGCGCAGCATCTCCAGGATGCGTTCGCGGCGCTGCGCCGTCGACAGGTCGCGGCGATGCAGCTTGAGCCCTTCGTCCAGCTGGCGCCCGATGGACATGGACGGGTTGAGCGAGGTCATGGGTTCCTGGAACACCATGCCGATGCGCGCGCCGCGCAGCTTGCGCAGCGCGGCCGGGCTGGCCTGGGTGACTTCCACGCCCTCGAAGCGGATCGAGCCGCCGGCCACCACCAGCGGCGGCGGCGTCAGGCCCATGATGGCGCGCGCCGCCTGGGTCTTGCCGCTGCCGGACTCGCCGACGATGCCGACCATTTCGCCCGGCGCCACCTCGAAGGACACGCCGCCGACGATTTCGCGGCCGCCACGGCCGACGGTCAGGGACAGATTCGATACGGTAACCAGTGCGCTCATTGCACGCCCCTCATGCGGGGATCGAAGCGGTCTCGCACCGCGTCGCCCAGCAGGTTGATCCCGAGCAGCGCGAGCGCGATGGCCAGGCCGGGAAGAATGGAAAGATAGGAGGCCTGCGCCATGAACGGACGGGCGGCGGCCAGCATGTTGCCCCAGGTCGGCGCGGGAGGCGGCACGCCCAGGCCCAGGAAGGACAGCGCGCTTTCCGCCAGGATCACCCAGCCGAACATCGAGGTCGCCAGCACCGTCAACGGCGCGACGCAATTGGGCAGCACGTGGCGCACCATGGTGTAGAGCTCGGAGTTGCCCAGCACGCGCGAGGATTCGATGAACTCCTTCTCGCGCAGCGACAGCACCGTGCCACGCACGATACGGGTCACCGACGGCGTGTAGGCCAGGCCCAGCGCCAGGATGATGCCGTACTTGTTGGCGCCGACCACCACCAGCAGGCCCAGCGCCAGCAGCAGGCCGGGGAAGGCCAGCAGGGCGTTGTTGAAGGCCATGATGATGCGGTCGGTCCAGCCGCGCACGAAGCCGGTCAGGGTGCCGATGATGGTGCCGGCGACGATGGCGAAACCCACCGTCAGCAGGCTGATCCAGACGCTGCTGGAAGCGCCGGCCAGCAGGCGCGACAGCTCGTCGCGGCCGAACTCGTCGGTGCCCAGCAGGAATTCGCCGCCCGGCGGCTTCAGGCGCGCCACGAAGTTGATCTTGAGCGGGTCGTGCGGCGTCCAGAAGGCGCCCATGATCGCCGCGACGATCATCGCCGCCACGATCACGCCGCCTATCAGCGCGTTAGCTGCAATTCGCTTTTTCATTCGGCGGTCACTCTCGGGTCAAAGATGGGATAGCAGAGGTCGATCAGCAGGTTGACGATCACGTAGATCACGCCGACGAACAGCAGGCAGCCCTGAATCACGGGATAGTCGCGGGCGAAGATCGAATCCACCAGCAGCCGGCCCAGGCCGGGAATGGTGAACACGGTTTCGACCACGGCGATGCCGCCGAGCAGGTTGCCCAGCACCAGGCCGATCAGGGTCCAGGTGGGGCCGAAGGCGTTGCGGAAGGCGTGGCGCATCAGCACCGCGGATTCCGACAGGCCCTTGGCGCGGGCGTGGGTGATGTAGTCCAGCCGCAGCACTTCCAGGGTGCTGGCGCGCGCCATGCGCATCAGCACGCCGATCTCGTGCAGGAACAGCGTCAGGATCGGCATGGCCAGGTACAGCAGGCCGGCCTTCCAGTCTTCGCCGATGGACACGTAGCCCACCACCGGCAGCCATTGCAGCTTCAGGCCGAAGAAGATCAGCGGCAGCAGGCCGAGCCAGAACGTGGGGATGGACACCAGCAGCGTGGCGGTGCCGACCAGGATCAGGTCGGGCGCCTTGTTCTGCTTCCAGGCGGCGATCATGCCGGCGGGCACGGCCACCAGCGCGGCGAACAGCACGGCCACCAGCACCACGCGGCCGCTGATCAGAAAGCGGTCCCACACCAGCGGCAGCACGGGCTGGCCGGTGTTGATGGACGAACCCAGGTCGCCATGCAGCATGTTGCCGAACCAGATGCCGAACTGGGTGGGCCAGGTCTGGTCCAGCCCCAGGCGCGCGCGCAGGTCGGCCAGCGCCGCCGGCGTGGCCAGGTCGCCCAGCAGCAGTTGCGCGGGATCGCCCGGAATCAGGCGGATCATGACGAACACCGCCACTGCCACGATCAGCAGTGTCGGAATGGCCATGACGATACGGGATAGCGCGAAACGCAGCATGGCCCTCTCCTATCGCGGCAGACAGGCGCTTGCGCGCCCGCCGCCGATCTTGTTTTTGATGTTATTCATTTCGCAGTTTGCGCAGTTCGGCGGCCAGGAAGTCCTGCACCTGGCCGACGCACTTGAGACCGTCGTGCGGCACGTTCTCGACCACGTCCAGCACGGCCTTGACGCCGGCCGCCTCGAACGAGCGGCGCAGCGATTCCAGGCGTTCCGGGCGGGTGGCGCCGGCGGAGTTCGCGCCGGGCATGAAGAACTTGCCGCCTTCGCGGTGGGTGATTTCCCAGGTTTCCAGGTCGGCCTTGCCGACGATCATGTGCACCGCGACCTGGCGCAGGGCCTCGATGTCGACGGCCTTGCCGAAGCGGGCTTCGGCGCCGCGCACGCCGACCCACCAGTCCTGGCTGGGGTCGAGCAGCGTGACCGAGCCGGGCGCGCCGATCGAGGCGGCCCACAGGGTTTCCGGGTGCAGCAAGGTGTAGCGGTTGACGAACTGGCCGCCGCCCGAATAGCCGAACAGGGCGAAGCGGGTGAAGTCGCGGCCGAATTTCTCGCCGACTTCGGCGACCATGCCCTGCAGGATGTGGTCGTAGCGGATGTCGCCTTCGATCAGTTGCTTGAAGCCGTCGCGGTTGCCGTCGCCGAGCGGGCTGACGGGGAACAGCGGGCACAGCACGATGCAGTCGTTCCAGCGGGCGAATTCGGCGAAGGCGTCGCGGTATTCGACGAAGGCGCGGCCGGTGCCGTGCATGATGACGACCAGCTCCATCGGGTGCTTGGCCTGGTCGATGTGCGGGGGGACGTACATGCAGTACGAGAAGCGCGGGTCGATGCGCGAGGCGAAGACGGTGCTGT
>NZ_CYTY01000008.1:24856-39653 GCF_001298995.1 Achromobacter sp. 2789STDY5608615 | reverse complement strand
GTCCTCGCCTGCGGCGACTCCTTCGGATTCCGTCGGGCGCATCTACACGCCCCGCCCTCCGCCCGGACAGGCCACCACGCTGCGTCAGTGTGTTTTGAAGCGCCGCTGGGGAGTACCGGGTGCTTGGGCTTCGTGGCGGGGCGGGTTCGTTGGAGGGAAGGTCTTGCGGGGTTGCCCAAAGGCGGCCGCGCGGGCGGCCTGTTTGGGCGTTTGGGCGTGCCAGGGGGAGCGTTGAAGGGGGGCCTTCAACGGGACAGGGGTGGCGATTGGGCGCTTTCGACGGAAGGGTGGGCGCGGGGGCCGGGGTCGGAAGGTGTGGCGCGGGCGACATGTTCCGGGGCGGACCAGCTGACTGGCTTGGTCGCGCGGCCGGTCAATCGAGTTTGTAGCTTTTCAGGTGGATGCTGGTTTCCGTCGCGGAGATGGCCTTGATGAGGCGAACGCGGTCCAGGACGCGGGACATTTCCTCGATGTTGGCGACGCGCAGTTCGGCCAGCAGGTCCCAGCGGCCGTTGGTGTCGTGCAGGGCGACGACGGCGGGGTCGCCCAGGAGGATGCTGACGACGCGGCGGGTTTCGTTGCCATCGACGGCGATGTTCATCCAGGCGCCGATCTGGTCGGGTTCGGATTCGGGGCGCAGCCTGACGGTATAGCCGACGATGATGCCGTCGTCTTCCATCCGCGCGATGCGGTTGTTGATGGTGCCCCGTGAGACGTCGAGCTTTTTGGCCAGGGTTGCCACGGTTGCGCGTGCGTCGGCGCGCAACAGCCCCAGCAATTGCTGATCTAGTGTGTCCATGATTGTTCCCGCGTAAAAATTGGCGCCAATTTCGCATCTTATACGGATTCGGCACGATACAGGCGCGGGATGACCGGCAGGCCGGCGTGCCCGCGCCTGGGGCGCTGTTACCACGGCCCCAATTTACCGCGTTTCGCAGGGTATTGATTTTGGGCGGATTTTTGGCTGGACAGGGCCGACCGGCGCGGCCCTGCCGCCTCGGCGCGTGGCCGTTTCCGGCCGCGAATTGTCCGACCATGTCCTCGATCCGCCGGCGAGTGCCGGGTACGCTGGCTGACCATCCTTTTCAGGAATCCGCCATGCTTGAATTGCGCCCCAGCTGTGAACACTGCGACGCCGACCTGCCCCCGGCCAGCGCCGACGCGCGGATCTGCAGTTTCGAATGCACGTTTTGCGTGCGTTGCGCCGACGAGGTGCTGGGCAATGTCTGCCCCAACTGCGGCGGCGGCTTCGCGCCGCGGCCGGTCAGACCGGCCGCTGACTGGCGCAATGGCAATTTCCTGGGCAACTATCCGGCCACGACCGCGCGCAAGCACCGCCCGGCCGACCTGACCGCGCACGCGACCTTGCTGCGCCGGCTGCGCGACCTTCCCGCGCAGGAACGCTAGCCGCGCGGCCGGACCGCCTCGGCCTCGGCGTTCTCGAACAGGATGTTGTTCTCCAGGTGGATGTGGGCCATCAGGTCCTGCTTGAACGTGCCGATTCCCAGGTACAGCGCGCGCCAGGTATTGCAGGCGGCGCGCGGCAGCGTCAGGTCGTGCGTCAGCGCCATCAGGCGCTCCAGCGCCACGCCGTGATCGTCGTGCTCCATGCGCATCATGGTGATCGGCATGACCGCCATGGCGCCATGGCCGCGCGCCAGCATCGGGAACAGCACCTGCTCTTCCTTCTGCATATGGCTTTCCAGCTCCTGGCGCATGTCGCGCAGGTGGTCGGCCAGGCCGGTCGGGCAATCCGGGCTGTCGGCATGCACCTGCTCGACCTTCATCGCCAGCCGGATCAGTTCGGGCAGCTGCTGCCGGTGGACCTCGTGGTAGCGCGCCAGGATGTGGTCGATCAGGTCGCCCGGGCTGGCCTGGCCCCAATCGCGCTCGTCCGACGCCGCGCCCGCCAGGGCCTGCAGGCGCGCCTCGATCTGGGCCGCGTCCAGCGAGCGCTGCGCCGCCGCCTCGGCCAGGCTTTTCTTGCCGCCACAGCAGAAGTCCAGCTGGTACTCGTGGAACACCTGGGTGGCGCCGGGAATGCTGCGGGCCAGCTGGCCCAGGGACTGCTCAACCATGCTCATTGCGTTTCTCCATGCTTGATGAGGGTGCTTGAGCAGTAGCGAGATCCGTGCCAGGAAATGCTTGCGCCAAATCAAGGGCTTGCAAATTAAAGGGTGAAAACCACCCGGCCAGGATGCGGTATTTATGACCCGCAAGGGTACGATCAACCCATGCAAAACCTGTTGCTTACCGACCTGGTCGTGGACCTGCCCGCCGCCGTGCGATTGCAGCGGCTGGCGGCCGGACTGCGGGCCCATTTCCGCTGCGGCGCCGTCGCCCTGCTGCAGCTGGAGGCCGACCACCTGCGGCCGATCGCCGTGGACGGCCTGACCCAGGATGCGCTCGGTCGCCGCTTCGCGGTCCAGCAGCATCCGCGGCTGGCAGCCATCCTGGCGCGCCGCGGCGTCACCTGTTTCCACCATGACAGCACCCTGCCCGATCCGTACGACGGCCTGATCAACGGCATGGCGGGCGAACCGCTGCCGGTGCACGACTGCATGGGCACCAGCCTGCATATCGAGGGCCAGCCCTGGGGCGTGCTGACGCTGGACGCGCTGGAGGTCGGCACCTTCGACGCCGAGGCGCAGTCGGACCTGCGCGAGATGATCGTGCTGGTCGAGGCAGCCCTGCGCGTGACCCGCCTGGAGGCCGAAACGCGCGCCCTGCGGCTGGCGCGCGGCGCCGCGCCGACGGACAGCGCGCTGGCCGACGACAGCGACATCCTTGGCCAGAGCGAGGCCATCGGCCGGCTGCTGCACGAGATCGAGGTGGTGGCGGACTCCGAGCTGCCGATCCTGCTGCTGGGCGAGACCGGCGTCGGCAAGGAATTGTTCGCGCATCGCGTGCACCGCCAGTCGCGCCGCCGCGGCAAGCCGCTGGTGCACGTGAACTGCGCGGCGCTGCCGGAATCGCTGGCCGAAAGCGAACTGTTCGGCCATGCCAAGGGCGCGTTCTCCGGCGCGATGAGCGAGCGGCCCGGCCGCTTCGAAGCCGCCAATGGCGGCACGCTGTTCCTGGACGAGGTGGGCGAATTGCCGCTGGCGGTGCAGGCCAAGCTGCTGCGCACGCTGCAGAACGGCGAAATCCAGCGGCTTGGCGACGACCGCCCGCGCACCGTGGACGTGCGCATCGTTGCCGCCACCAACCGCGACCTGCGCGATCGGGTGCGCCAGGGCGATTTCCGCGCCGACCTGTACCACCGCCTGTCGGTCTATCCGGTGCCGATCCCGCCGCTGCGCGAACGCGGCCGCGACGTGCTGCTGCTGGCCGGCCGCTACCTGGAACTGAATCGCGCCCGCCTGGGGCTGCGCAGCCTGCGGCTGTCACCCGAGGCCGAGGACATGCTGAGCCGCTACCGCTGGCCCGGCAACGTGCGCGAACTGGAACACGTCATCAGCCGCGCCGCCATCAAGGCCGTCAGCCATGGCGCTCATCGCAACGAGATCGTGACGCTGGGCGCGGGCCTGCTGGACCTGGAGGACGGCGCCCTGCCGGCGCCGCCGCCCGAACAACCGGCTCTGCCGGCCGGCGCCACGCAGACGCTGCGCGGCGCGGTCAACGCCTGCCAGCGCCAGGCGATCCGCCAGGCGCTCGAACGGCACCAGGGCAGCTGGGCCGGCGCCGCGCGCGCGCTTGAAATCGACGCCAGCAACCTGCACAAGCTGGCGCGCCGTCTCGGCCTGAAGGGCTGAGACGGCGCCATCCGCGCCGGCTCAGGCCTTGACGTACACCCAGGCCTGCGCGCCGGACTTCAGGCGCACCGAGACCCGCTTGTAGTCGGACACTTCGTAGCGGTCGGCGGCTTCGAGCTCCTGGCCGGTGATCTCGAACACCATGCCCGCCACCTCGTCGCGCGGGTCGTCGCTGGCGCTGACGATGGGATGCCGCGCCAGGCCGCTGGTCTTGATCACCTCGGGGTCTGTGATCTCGACCCAGCGCTGCACGTAGCCCAGCATGGCGTCGGCCCGGCCGTTGAGTTCGCGGCCGAAGTTGGCGCGCTGCACGGCCTTGTCCTGCAAGGTTCCATAGGAGAAAAGCAGCACGCCGGTTTCGTTCATTTCAGGCACCTTTGTGTCCTTCAGGAAATATGGTGTTCTCCACTTTACACCAGTTATCACGGCACGCCTGCGCTCGGACAGGCCCCGGGATCCGGCCCGACCGCTGTCAGCGCCCGCGCCTGCCACACGCACGTTTGCCGGCAAGATTGTTTGTTTCAAATGAACGTTAGGGGATATCACCGCAGCGGACTACCGTGGGTTGGTGGCATCTCGCCGCATCCAACCAAGAGGTACGCATCATGACTTTCCCCACCCGCTATCAGGCTTCGTCCAACCAACCGGACCAGAACCAGTCGCCCAACAAGCAACAGGAACAGCAGAGCCAACAGCAGAAAGAAGACGCCGCGCGCAAGCAGGCGCAAACGGAAAAGGACAAGACGTCCGCCGCCGCCAATCCGCAACGCGCCTGACGCCGTTCGCGGCACGGTCCGCGCATCACCCCGCAGTATGACGGGCACATCGCCCGCAGCGCCCGCGGCCTTCCCGCCAACAGACTTGGCCAGGCCTGAGCACCGCTGAAAGACACGAAGGCCGCCCCGTCATCCAGGGCGGCCGTGTTGTTGGCGCCGCCGTGGCGCCTACAGGTCCGGAATCTGCTTCAGGCAGACATTGACCACGGCCATCACCTGCGCGCCCAGCTTCTCGCTTTCGGCGTTGTTGACCTTGGTGGCCAGCAGCTCGTCGTAGCGCAGGAAATCCTTCACCGGCACCTTGGACTGCAGGCCATCCATCACGCACTGGCAATAGCCCTTGGCCTTGGCGTCCACATCGCCAGCGGCGATGGCGGGCGGCGCCTTGGCCTTGAAGCCTGCCAGGCAGGAACCGTAGGTGGCGCGTTGCACCTCGGGCGGATATTCCGTCTTCTTGCCGCAAGCGGCCAACAGCAGCAGAGCCATTGCGCCCGCGCCCAGGGCGGCGCGGCGGGACCGGACTGTCATGGCGTTCCTCTGTATTCGATCAACCAGCGCCGATTGTGGCACGGCCCAGGCGCGGCCGCATGCCAGCGCGACCGCCTCGCCGGCTCGACCCGAGCAGACGCCGGAACCGCCCCTTCAGGCGCGACCGGCCGGGAACGCAAGAACCGGATAGCGCGGCCGACGCGGCCTGCCTATCGTGGCGGCTCATTCACCCACAAGGAACCATCATGCAGCAACTGACCGGCAAGGTCGCCATCATCACGGGCGCCAGTTCAGGCATCGGTTACGAAGCGGCCAAGCTGTTCGCGCGCGAGGGCGCGGACCTGGTCCTGGTGGCGCGGCGCCAGGCCGAACTGGAACGCCTGGTGGCGGACATCGAGGCCGCCGGCGGCCGCGCCGTGCCGCTGGCCGGCGACGTGCGCGACGAGGCCGTGGCCGAAGCCGCCGTCACCGTCGCCGAGCGCCGCTTCGGCGGACTGGACATCGCCTTCAACAACGCCGGCATGACCGGCGAGGCCGTGCCCCTGCACCAGCTCGCGCCCGACGCATGGCGCCAGATCCTGGACACCAACCTGGGCAGCGCCTTCCTCGGCGCGCACCACCAGATCCCGGCCCTGTTGCGGCGCGGCGGCGGCTCGCTGGTCTTCACGTCCACGTTCGTCGGCCATACCGCGGGCTTTCCGGGCATGGGCGCCTACGCCGCCAGCAAGGCCGGCCTGATCGGCCTGGTCCAGGCCATCGCCGTGGAATACGGCGCCCAGGGCATCCGCGCCAACGCCCTGCTGCCCGGCGGCACCGACACGCCGATGGGCCGCGCCTCGATGGACTCGCCCGAGGCGCGCCGCTACATCGAAGGCCTGCACGCGCTCAAGCGCCTGGCCACGCCGGCCGAGATCGCGCGCTCGGCCCTGTACCTGGCCTCGGACGCGTCCAGCTTCACCACCGGCACGGCATTGCTGGTGGATGGCGGGGTGTCGGTCAATCGGGGGTAATGGCGCCGCCGTGGACATTCTCGCGCCGCAGACGCTCGGCGAAGAATCAGTCGATTGTCCTAGAAACACGCAACAAGCTTGATACGTGTGGGCAGGAACCTTAGAAAGTCTCAGGTTCCTGCTTCTTTTGCTTTGCCAGGGCGTAAACCTATATAGATTAAGCTATATACTGGACAGGCTCCGCATTGTGTACGTCATCAACTGGGCAAAGAAGGCCGTCAGGCAATTGTTGAAACTCCCCGTCAGCGATCAACGACGCATCCTTGGAGAAGTCGCCAAACTGGAAGCCTTCCCGGCCATGCACAACATCAAGGCACTCAGCCAACACCAATATGGCTTCCGTCTGCGGATCGGCGCGTACCGCGTCCTGTTTGATGTCGCAACCGCCGTTCGCATCATTGACGTTCAGGAAGTGAAGCGACGCGACGACAATACCTACTGATACAGACCGGGAAAATCCCATGCGCCTGCACCCCACCATACTTGAGTCCGACGGCAAGCCCGCCTTTGTCGTCCTTCCCTACGCGGAATACCTGGCGTTGACCGGCAAGAAATCGCGCCAGACCCGGCGTCCTGCGCGGGTGCCCGCGGATGGCTCGATTCCCCATGAGGTCGTTGCGTTGATGAGCGGCAATGGCTGGAGCATCGTACGCGCCTGGCGCGAGTACCTGGAGATCACCCAGATCGACATGGCCACCCGGCTGGGCATACGTCAACCCAGCTACGCGGCGATGGAAGCCCCCGATGCCAATCCTCGAAAGAGCACGCGTGAGCGCATCGCGGCAGCCCTGGGCATCCAGTTCGACCAACTCGACCTGTGAGCGTAAAGAAGGGAATGGCTCTTCATGTGCGCCATTCCCCTGCGTATCTGGCCGACAGCCCCTCGCGTCGCCGATACGGCTGTGCAGCCCGTCGGCGCGCTCCCGCTCAACTCATGTAAACGCCGCCATTGATCGCATAGTTGGCGCCCGTCACGAACGCCGCCTCGTCCGACGCCAGCCAGGCGCACAGCCCGGCCAGGTCCTTGGCGGTGCCCAGGCGGCCCACCGGCACGCTTTCGATGATGCGGTCCAGCAGCGCGGGCGGGAACGCCTTGACGGTGTCGTCGGCGATGAAGCCCGGCGACACCAGGTTGACGGTGACGCCGCGCGCCGCCACTTCCTGCGCCAGCGAACGGGTGAAGCCGATGACGGCGCCCTTGGCGGTGGCGTAGTTGATCTGGCCGATCTGGCCCTTCTCGGCGGCGACCGAGCCGATGTTGATGATGCGGCCCCAGCCGCGCTCGGCCATGCCGTCGACCACCTGCTTGGTGCTGTTGAACAGCGTGTCCAAGTTGCTGCGCAGCACCGCCGACCAGTCGGCGTGGCTCATCTGGCGAAAGCGCATGTCGAGCATGGCGCCGGCGTTGTTGACCAGCACATCGATCTCGCCGACCTCGCGCCGCACCTTGGCGAAGGCCGCCTCGGTCGAGGCCCAGTCGGTGGCGTCGCCTTCCGAGGCGATGAAGTCGTAGCCCAGCGACTTCTGTTCCTTCAGCCAGTGGTCCTTGCGCGACGAGCGCGGCCCGCAGCCGGCGATGACGCGGTGGCCCGCGTGGTGCAGCGCCTGGCAGATCGCGGTGCCCGTGTGGCCCATCCCGCTGGTGACGTAAGCAATGCGCAAAGCCATGAACGTTCTCCTTTCAAGAAACGCGTAGAGGCGCGGCCGTCAGGCGACGGAACCGACCAGGGGGAACAGGCCGAACGCCAGCGCGGCCGCCAGCATCACCAGGCACACCATCGTGGCCCACTTGAGCGAATAGCGCTGGTGGTCGCCGAACTCGACGCCCGCCAGGCCCACCAGCAGGTAGGTCGACGGCACCAGCGGGCTGAGCAGGTGCACCGGCTGACCGATCAGCGAGGCGCGCGCCATTTCCACCGGCGAGATGCCGTAGCCCTGCGCGGCTTCGCTCAGGATCGGCAGCACGCCGAAGTAGAAGGCGTCGTTCGACATGAAGAAGGTGAACGGCAGGCTGACCAGCGCGGTGATGCCGGCCAGGTACGGCCCGAGCGCGTCGGGGATCACCGCCAGCAGGCTGCGCGACATGGCTTCGACCATGCCCGTGCCCGACAGGATGCCGGTGAAGATGCCCGCCGCGAAGATCAGCGACACCACCGACAGCACGTTGCCGGCGTGTTGCGCCACGCGGCGGCGCTGCTCGGCCAGGTTCGGATAGTTGATGATCAGGGCGATCGCGAAGGCGATCATGAACAGCACCGGCAGCGGCAGCACGCCCATCACCAGGCTCACCATCAGCGCCAGCGTCAGGCCGGCGTTGACCCACAGCAGCCTGGGACGGCGCAGGTCGTGGTCGACCTCGATCTCGGGCAGGTTCTTGGGGCCGTCCTCGTCGTAGCCGGCGTGCAGCGAGGCGCCGTCGGGCAGCGACAGCACGCCCAGGCGGCGGCGTTCGCGCAGGCCCAGGAAGAAGGCCAGGACCAGGATCGCGACGATGGCCACGCCCATCACCGGCACCAGCGGCACGAAGATGTCACCGGCGTCCACGTGCAGCGCGCTGGCGGCGCGCGCGGTCGGCCCGCCCCACGGCGTCAGGTTCATGACGCCGCTGGCCAGCATCGCCAGACAGGTCATGGACAGCGCGTTCATCTTCAGGCGGCGATACAGCGGCAGCATCGACGCGACCACGATCATGTAGGTGGTGGAGCCGTCGCCATCCAGCGAGATCACCAGCGCCAGCACGGTGGTGCCGACCACGATCTTGAGCGGGTCGCCCTTCACGGCGCGCAGGATGCGGCCGACGATGGGGTCGAACAGGCCGGCGTCGATCATCACGCCGAAGTAGAGGATGGCGAACATCAGCATGACGCCGGTGGGCGCGATCTTGCGGATGCCGTCGAGCATCATCTTGTCGATGCCGGCGCCGAAGCCGCCGAGCAGGGCGAAGAGGATGGGGACGAGGATCAGCGCCACCAGGGGCGACAGGCGCTTGGTCATGATCAGCGTCATGAACGTGATCACCATGCCGAAGCCAAGCAGGGTCAATAGCATGAGGGGTATCTCCGGGCTCGTTGTTATTTGCACGCCGGTGGGGCGCTGGGGCGGAAGACTAGGAAGAAAAGCTGTCTGGAACCTGTCGTTTTTTTTAGGGCCGGGGTCGGGTGGGGAGTGGGTGACAAAGGAGATGTAGGCCGTCCGGGGCGGGCGGGTGTCGCGGGGCGCGCCTGCGATTGCGGTCCGGAGCGTTCGCTCCGGACTGCCCCTTCCTCATCCTCGTCCTCGCCTGCGGCGACTCCTTCGGATTCCGTCGGGCGCATCTGACGGCGCGCTCCGCGACACCCGCCCCACCCCGGACTACCGGTGTCTTGGTTTGGTGCGTTGCTGGACCTCGGCGGCGTGGGAGCGGTTTGGGGGGGCCCGCCTTTTTGGACCGCGCGGGCGGCCCAAACGGCTTACGCGGTGGGGGATGGCGTAAGGGTGTTCGCTGCGCGCTGATGGGGAATCTGGGAGCTATGACAGGGCGTTACAAGGGGACGGATGTAGTCGCTGGGTGCGCGGGTGGCGTGGGGCGCTATGCGACAATCTCGCGCATGCGGATTCTGGTGATCGAAGATGATGAGGACCTGGCCGACGCGCTCGTACGCCGACTGCGTCGTCTTGGGCATGCCGTCGATTGCCAGATGGATGGGTTGAACGCGGACGGGGTGTTGCAGTACGAGACCTTTGACCTGGTGATCCTGGATATCGGATTGCCGCGCATGTCGGGGTTCGAGATCCTGCATCGGTTGCGGGATCGGGGCAGCAAGACGCCGGTGCTGGCGTTGACGGCGCGCATCGATATCGAGGATCGGGTGCATGCGCTGGATACGGGGGCCGATGATTACCTGGCCAAGCCGTTCGACTTCCGCGAGCTGGAAGCGCGCTGCCGCGCGTTGCTGCGGCGGCCCAGCGTGCAGGCGGCGGGGGTGCTGCGGTTTGGCGAGCTGGTGATCGACAGCGCGGCGCGGCAGGTCAGCCTGGCGGGGCAGCGCATCGATCTGCCCAAGCGCGAGTACAGCCTGCTCGAGATCCTGCTGGCCGGCATGAACCGCGCGGTCAGCAAGGCCGAGATCGCCAACAAGCTGTTCGCGTTCGATGACGACGCCGCGCCCAATGCCATCGAGGTCTACATCGCGCGATTGCGCAAGAAGCTGGAAGGCTCGCCGCTGCGCATCGAGACGCAGCGCGGCACGGGTTATCTGCTGACGGCGGCCGGGGATGCCGACGCCACCCTGGCGCCACGGGACTGAGGCGGTGCCGTCCCACCGCATTTCCGTGCGCCGGCGCCTGCTGGCGATGCTGCTGGCGCTGTTCGTGGTCGGGCTGAGCGCGCCGTACCTGCTGGTGCGCGGCTATGCGCAGCAGACCGCCGACACCACCTACGACCAACTGCTGCGCGCCTCGGTGCTGTCGATGGCGGACAGCCTGCAGCTGGTGCAGGGCGAGTGGCAGATGGACATGCCCTACGCCGCCCTGGCGCTGCTGGAACAGGCGCCGCGCGACCGCGTGTTCTACCGCGTGGCGGCCGCCGACGGCGCGCTGATCTCCGGTTACGCCGACCTGGCCGTCCCGCCCGGCCACGGCGCCGATGCCGCGGCCGCGCCGCAACTGTTCACCACCGGCTACCAGGGCCAGCCCGTGCGGGTGGCATGGATGGAGCGCAAGATCGCCGGCCCGCGCGCCACCGAAACCGCGCTGATCCAGGTGGCGCAAACGCGCGAGGCGCGCAACGCGCTGGCCGAGAGCATCCTGTGGCAGGGCACGCTGACGCTGATCGGCTTCACCGCCGCGGCGCTGGCGCTGGCCTATTGGGGCCTGCAGCGCTCGCTCTCGCCGATCCAGCGCATCGAGCGCGAGCTGGCCGCGCGCAGCGCCGCCGACCTGCATCCGATCGCCGCGCCGGTGCCCGAGGAACTGGACACGCTGGTGCATTCGCTCGACGGCTTCATGGCGCGGCTGTCCGAGAACCTCGATACCCTGCGCCTGTTCATCGCCGAGGCCGCGCACCAGCTGCGCACGCCGCTGGCGGCGCTGCACGCGCAGATGGAAGTGGCGCTGGACGAGGAAGACCCGGCCGAACAGCGCCGCAGCCTGCTGGCGGTGCTGCGCAACGCCGAAAAGCTGTCGCGGCTGGTGAACCAGCTGCTCAGCGACGCCAGCGTCATCCATCGCAGCAACGTGCGCAAGTTCGGCCCCGTGGATCTGGCCGAGCTGCTGTCCCAGGCCGTCTACGACACCGTGCCGCAGGCCGACCCGCAACCCGACGTGCGGCTGCGCCTGCCCGACGCGGAAGATGGCGCGCCGCCCCGCATCGCGGGCGACAGCCTGATGCTGCGCGAGGCCTTCAAGAACCTGATCGACAACGCCCTGCGCCATGGCGCCTCGGCCGACGGCCACATCGACGTGCGGCTCGAACGCCACGACGCCGGCTGGCGCATCACCGTGGCCGACCAGGGGCCCGGCATCCCGCCCGCGCTGGCGCAGAGCGCCTTCGAGCGTTTCTCGCGCGGCCCCAACCCGCGCACGCCCGGCGCCGGCCTGGGGCTGTCCATCATCAAGCGCGTGGTCGACATCCACCAGGGCCGGCTCAGTCTCAGCAACCGCCCCGGCGGCGGCCTCGAAGCCGTCGTCTACCTGCCCGCCAACGCCCATGACGCCTAGATTTCCCCTGCTCGCGCGCCTGGCCGCGGCCGGCGCCGCCCTGCTCCTGACGAGCGCCAGCCCCGCCGCCGAGACCAGCGCCGACGGCCTGACGCTGGGCCCGGCCGACAGCAAGCACGTGCTGGTGCTGCACGCCTCCAACAGCGTGCAGGTGTTTCGCGGCGTGCTGGAGGACTTCAGCCAGCTCAACCCCGGCGTGCGCCTCGAATACACGGAGCTGTCGACCCAGGCGCTGTATGCCGAAGTGACCGCCCGCGCCGCGCGGGCGCCGGGCGAGAAGGCCGGCCCCGACCTGGTCATCAGCAGCGCCATGGACCTGCAGACCAAGCTGGTCAACGACGGCCATGCGCAGCCGCACGTGTCGCCGGACACCCGCGCCCTGCCCGCCTGGGCCAACTGGCGCGACGAGGTCTTCAGCATCGGCACCGATCCCATCGTGATGGTCTACGACACCCGCACGCTAGACGCAGCGCGCGCGCCGCGCACCCGCCGCGAACTGCTGGCCCTGCTGCAGGCGCCCGACCAGCCGCTGGCCGGCCGCATCTCGACCTACGACGTCGAAGGCAGCGGCATCGGCTACCTGGCCGCCACCCAGGACGCGCGCCTGGACAGCCTGGCCGGCGCGCTGCTGGCCGCCTTCGGCCGCAACGGCGTGAGCGTCCACGAATCGACCGAGCACGCGCTCGACAAGCTCGAACGCGGCGAGATCACGCTGGCCTACAACCTGCTGGAATCCTATACCCGCCACCGCATCGACCAGGGCGCGCCGCTGGCCATCCTCTATCCGCAGGACTACACGCTAATGCTGTCGCGCTCGGCCATCATTCCGCGGCAGGCGCCGCGCGCCGACCTGGGCGCGCGCTTTCTCGACTACCTGCTGTCGCCGCGCGGCCAGGACATGCTCGCGCGCCAATCCGGCATGCGGCCGGTCGGCGCCTCGGTGGTGCCGGCGGCGGGGGTGCGGCCGGTGGCGCTGGGCGTGGGCTTGCTGGTGTACCTGGATCCGCTGAAGAAGCGCCACTTCCTCGACCTGTGGCGCGCGGCGGCGCAACCGCCCGGCAAGGCGGACTGACAAGGTCGACTGACAAGGCGGCCCGCACCGCGACGTCAGCGGTCTGTCAAGGCGGATTGAGGCCGCCTGTACACGGCGGCGACGGCCTGCCAGCCGCGACCGGAGGCTGGCCGTTCCATGGCCAGGGACGCTAGCCGCCCAGTTGCCCGCCCGCGCGCACCAGGTCCGCCAGCGTGCGCACCTGCATCTTGCGCATGACGCGCCCGCGCCGCACCTTGACCGTGATCTCGCTGACGTTGAGTTCGGCCGCGATCTGCTTGTTCAGCATGCCGCGCACCACCCGCTCCATCACCGCCTTCTCGCCGTCGGTCAAGCTGTCCCAGCGGGCCTGGACCTCGTCCGAACCCGACGCGCTGGCCAGTTGCGCGCGATCCTTCTCGACCGCCGCGTGGATGGTGTCCAGCAGGTCCTGGTCGCGGAAAGGCTTGGTCAGGAAGTCCACCGCGCCCAGCTTCATCGCCGCGACTGACATGGGGATGTCGCCGTGGCCGGTGATCATCACCACCGGCATGCGCCGCCGCGCCTGCTGCAGGCGCCGCAGCAGGTCCATGCCGCTCAATCCCGGCAGGCGCACGTCCAGCACCAGGCAGGCCGGGCCGGCGCCTGGATCGGCGTCCAGGAATTCCTGCGCCGAGCCATAGCCGCGCACCGGCAGGCCGACCGAATGCATCAGGTCCTCCAGCGACTCGCGCAGCGAGGCGTCGTCATCAACGATGTGGATGGTGGCCGGCTCGGGCCGCGTGCTTGCGATCATGAAGACTCATCCTCGGCCGCCGCCGGCAGCATGAAACAGAACACCGCGCCCTCGCGCGCGGCGGGCTCGGCCCACAACCTGCCGCCGTGGCTCTCGATGATGCCGCGGCTGATGGTCAGGCCCAGGCCGGTGCCCTCCGGCTTGGTGCTCCAGAAGGTATCGAACAGGCGCCCGCGCGCCTGCGGGTCCAGGCCCGGGCCGGTGTCGGTCAACGAACACTGCACCTGCCCCGGTTCCTGGCACGACAGGCGCAGCGTCAGATGGCGCGCGCCGGCTGGGGTCAGCTGCATCGCCTCGATGGCGTTGAGCACCAGGTTGACCAGCACCTGCCCCAGCTGCACGCGATCGCCCAGCACCGCCGGCACGCGCTCCTGGATGCGGGTGGACACCACCACTTCGTTGCGCGCCAGTTCGCCGCCGGCCAGTTCCAGCACCTCGCCGATCACGTCGGCCAGGTCCAGCCGCTCGCGTTGCGGCGCGGCATTGCGCGCATCGCGGCGGATGCGCGCCACCACCTCGCTGGCGCGGTGCACGTCGCCGGTCATGCGCTGCAACGCGCGCAGGGCCCGCTCGATGTTGGGCGGATCGTGCTCCAACCAGCGCTGGCAGGCGCTGCCGCTGGTGGCGATGGCCGCCAGCGGCTGGTTGATCTCGTGCGCGATCGACGCGGTCAGCTCGCCCAGGCTGTGGATGCGCGCCATGCGCGCCAGCTGCGTGCGCGCCTCGAACGCCGCGTCCTCGGCCGCCGCCCGCTTGAGCGCCAGGTAGGTGGTCACGCCGATGGCGGCGATGCTGATGAGCGCATTGATCAGCCCCAGCTCGCGCAGCACGCCGCCGTTGGGCGTGAGGTACAGGCTGAGCAGCGTCAACGCCGCGCACGCCACCGCCACAATGGTGACGCCGCGCCGCGGCAGGAAGCTCAGCGCCGCCAGGATCACCGCCACGTAGAACACCGCCACGGCGATTTCCAGGCGGGTGAAGGTGTCCACCAGGAACACCAGCGCCATCAGCGCCACCAGCAACGCGACGCCCGCGCCGGGACGCTGCTTCAGATACCTGGCCGGCTTGAGGAACATGGCGCTGCCACCCCGTTGAATGGACGCCGGCGCCGGGCCCCGATGGCCGCGCGCCGCGAGACGCCATTGTAGAGACAGGCGCGGACCGCGGCGCACTTTCGGAAAGCCGGCATATACCAAGGTATATCCCCGCCATCCCAATGGCGCCTCGCCCGCGCCGGGGCCGGT
>NZ_CYTY01000008.1:0-24566 GCF_001298995.1 Achromobacter sp. 2789STDY5608615 | reverse complement strand
AGCGGACCGTCCGGCAGGTCCGGCGTCTGTCCGGGCCGGCGCAAGGCGGCCCGTTCGACCTCGTAGGCGTGCATGTCGCGCGAAAACTTGCGCATTTCCTCGAACGCTTTTTCCATGTCGTCTCTCCCGGCATGTCAGTACCAGCGGCCATAGCGGCGGATGTAGAAGGTCTTGACCTGCTGCGTCAGCGCGACGTAGCCCAGGATGGTCAGCGCCAGCCAGCCGAAGTAGATCGGCGGCAGGGCCACGAACCCGATCGACTCGGCGATCGGCGAGAACGGCAGCCAGCACGCCAGCGCGATCGCGGCGGTGGTCGACAACAGCACCGGCAGCGACGCCGTGCTCTGCAGGAACGGGATCTTGCGGGTGCGCAGCATGTGCACCACGAAAGTCTGCGATACCAGGCCCTCGATGAACCAGCCCGAATTCATGATGGTCTGGCCGCCGTCGCCGCCGTGCAGGGCATAGGCCGCGCCCGCGCCGAACACCGTCCACATCAGGAAATACGTGGTGATGTCGAACACCGACGAGGTCGGCCCCAGCCACAGCATGAAGCGCTGGATGTTGCCCGCTTCCCACTTGCGCGGCTTCTTCAGGAACTCGTCGTCCATGCGGTCCCACGGCAGGGTCAGCTGCGAGATGTCGTAGACCAGGTTCTGGATCAGCAGCTGCAGCGACAGCATCGGCTCCCACGGCAGCCAGGCCGACGCCACCAGCACCGAGAACACGTTGCCGAAGTTCGAGCTGGCGGTCATGTTCAGGTACTTGAGGATGTTGCCGAAGGTCTCGCGGCCCTTGATGACGCCCTGTTCCAGCACCATCAGGTCTTTTTCCAGCAACACGATGTCGGCGGTCTCCTTGGCGATGTCGGCGCCGCTGTCCACCGAGATGCCGACGTCGGCGTCGCGCAGCGCGGGGGCATCGTTGATGCCGTCGCCCAGGAAGCCCACGGTATGGCCGTTGGCCTGCAGCGCCTTGACCACCCGCGACTTCTGCAGCGGCGTCAGCTTGGCGAACAGCACCGCGGTCTCGGCGCGGCGGCACAGCGTCACGTCGTCCATCTGCTCGATGTCGGCGCCCAGCAGCACGCGCGCATCGTCATCGCCCAGATCCAGGCCCACCTCGCGGCAGACCTTGGCCGCCACGATGGGGTTGTCGCCGGTCAGCACCTTCACCGCCACGCCGTAGTCGTTGAGCGCGCGGATCGCGGCCTGCGCCGAATCCTTGGGCGGATCCAGGAACGTCAGGAAGCCGCGCACCACCAGCCCGCTTTCATCGCTGGCCTGGAACTGCGTGCGGCCGCTGTCCTCGAGACGGCGCGAGGCCACCACCAGCACCCGGAAGCCATCGCGGTTGTAGGCCTCGGCGCTGCGCAGCAGGCGCTTGCGCATGGCCGCGTCCAGCGGCCGTTCCTGCCCGTCGATCATCACGCCCGTGCTCACCGCCAGCATTTCCTCGACCGCGCCCTTGGTGATCATCTCCAGGCCGCCGTCGACGCTGCGCACCACCACCGACAGGCGCCGGCGCACGAAGTCGAACGGGATCTCGTCGACCTTCTCGTGATGCGCGCTGCGGTCCCAGCCGCGCAGCTCGCGCGCCCGGGCCAGGATGGCGCGGTCCATCAGGTTGCGCTGGCCGCTCTGGTTGGCGCTGTTCAGCCAACCCAGGCGCAGCACCTGGTCATCAATATCGCCATCGACGTTGAAATGGTGTTCCAGGATGATGCGGTCCTGCGTCAGCGTGCCGGTCTTGTCGGTGCACAGCACATCCATCGCGCCGAAGTTCTGCACAGAATTGAGCCGCTTGACCACCACCTTGCGCCGCGCCATCGCCACCGCGCCCTTGGCCAGGTTGGCCGAGACGATCATCGGCAGCATTTCCGGCGTCAGCCCCACCGCCACCGCCAGCGCGAAGGTCAGCGCGGTGACCCAGTCACCCTTGGTCACGCCGTTGATGACGAACACGATCGGCACCATCACCAGCATGAACTTGATGAGCAGCCACGACACGCTGTTGACGCCGCGGTCGAAGCTGGTCTCGACCCGCTTGGTCGACACCACGTTCTTGGCCAGCGAGCCGAAGTACGTATTCGGCCCGATGCCCACCACCACCGCGGTGGCGGTGCCGCTGACCACGTTGGTGCCCATGAAGCAGATGTTGGCCAGGTCCAGCAAGTCGGCGTTCTCGCCGGCTTGCGCCTCGGCGCGCTTGGCGCTGACGCTGCCCAGCGTGTCGTACTTCTCGACCGGCAGCGCCTCGCCCGTCAGGATTGCCTGGCTGATGAACAGGTCGCGCGATTGCAGCAGGCGGATGTCGGCCGGAATCATGTCGCCGGCCTGCAGCTCGACGATGTCGCCCGGCACCAGTTCGTTCATCGGCAGTTCGCGCCGCACCGGCTCGCTGGAATGGCTGTCGCGGCGGACCACCGTGGCGGTGCTGCGCACCATCGACTTGAGCTTCTCGGCGGCGCGGCCCGAGCGGTATTCCTGGATGAAGCGCAGCAGGCCGCTGACCGACACCATGGTCAGCATGATGATGATGCCGGTCCAGTCGCGATCGGCCGGCGCCGCGAACTGGATGTCGGTCAGGTACGAGACCGCGGCCAGGCCCAGCAGCACCAGCACGAACGGATTGCGGAAGGCGCGCAGCAATTGCAGCCACGCGGGCGCCGGCTTGTCGTGCGCGACCTCGTTCAGGCCGTCGACGGCACGGCGGGCCGCGACCTCGGCGTCGCTCAGGCCGGCGCGCTGCGTCTGCAGCGTCTGCAGGCTTTCGTGCACCGACAGGCCGGCATGGCGCGCCACCGGCATGGTGCGGTTCTTGCCCGGCGCGGCGCCGGACGCGGAGGTCTTCTCGCTGCGCGGCCCGCGCGGGGCCGGCAACGAGGCTTCTTGGACTTGCTTCATGTTCGCTGCTCCCGCCCGCGCGCCGTCGGCGGGAGCGCGCCCGGCTCAAGGCGCGAGCGTCCCCCGTCCACGGCCCGCGCGGGCTTGGTGGATAGTGAGAATCGGGTAAGGCGGGATCAATGCGGGACGGGAACGGCCGAGGCCTGCGCGCGCGGCGCCGGCGCCACGCCGACACGCAGCGTATGCACACCGAGCTCGCGGCACAGGTCGCTGAGCCAGGTGATCACGGGCCACGGGTTGCCGCTGTCGCTGCGCAGGCTGATGGCGGTGCAGGCCTGCTCGCCGTCGGTCGAATAACGCACGTCGGCCACGGTCTCAGACCGCTGCCGCAGCTCCTCGTAGAGGCGCTTGCGGATCAGGGCCAGCACCGCGGGGCTGCCGTAGAACGTCAGGTTGATGAAGGCCGGCGCGGGGGCCGCGCGGCGCACGGGGTTGGGGGACAGGATATGGGACAGCATGCGCGTCTCCTGGAAACAGGCGGTTCCGCCCGCAGGGGTTCAGGTGGCGCATGCAAGCCGTCGCGGCTCCGGATCGATCCGGACGGGCGTGGCGGCTGGCAGAAAAAACGTGCAGACCCGCTAGACCCGGCGTGCGCCGTGGGTTCTGGTACTTCCGTCGTCTTCCACGGCGGGCTCCTATAGGGTTGCAACAGGCGGCAGTGTAGGTCTGGGGCGGCGTTCCGAACAGATCATGGGGCGTATACCTTGGTATAGATCCCGGCCCGGGCAGGCATCGCATGCTGGTTGCCCGTCCACGGACGCCGCGCACGCTCAGAAGCGCGTCTGCATGCCGATCCGCACTGTCCGGCCTGGCGCCGGCATGAAACTCTGCGCCAGCGGATCCAGGTAGTAGCGGTTCGTCAGGTTCTGCACCGAGATGCTCACCATCATCTGTTCGCGCAGCCGATAGGTCATGAACAGGTCGAACAGCGTCACTGGGTGGTACACGAGCTGCTTCGTCGTCGGCGTTTCCTGCCATGGCAGGTCGGTCCTGACCGTGGGGCCCGCGGTGTAGGCCATCCGGCCGCCCAGCGTCAGCGTTTCGTTGAAGAAGCGCAGGCCGGCGGTCAGGCTCAAGGCCAGCCTGGGCGGATTCTGGGTGTTGGTATACGAACCCATGAAACTTCCCGGTGTGCACGTCGGCGTGTTTTCCGTATGCCGCGAAGCGCTGGGGTGGTCACGCAAGTGCTGCGCGAAGGCCGCGTCGCAGGTCTCGGTCTTCAGGTAATACGTGGCCGCCAGATCCGCGAACACCCGCCCGGCGTCATAGCGCGACTGGAATTCCAATCCGCTGGTCTTGTAGCGGTCGGTGTTCCGCATCTGCAACGCCTTTTCGGTCAACTCCTCCACCCCGTCATAGTCGTAGTAGCGCACGATGTAGTGCTTGATGTTGTTGTTGAAATAGACCAACTTGGCGGCGACCGTGTCGCCATCGGCCAACAGGTTGCCACGCACCGTGCTGGCGCCGAATTCCCAACTGTTGGAACGTTCGGGCTTGAGTCCCCTGCCCGGAGAGAGGCTCATCGTGCCGAGGCTGGTCTCGAACAGCGATGGCAACCGCAGCCCCTGGGTGTACGAGGCATAGACGAAGGTGTCCGGCACCAGTTCCAGGTTCAGGCCCACCGACGGGGCAAAGCCCCCCCCGGCGCGGCTGCGCAGCCTGGGGGCATGCGCATAGCCGGTGACGACCTCTTTCACATCCTCGTCATAGACGCGGGTCGAGCCCGCGCCGAAATCGTCGTACGGCACGCCGACCTCGGGGCGGTTGCTGTCCTGGTACACGATGCCGTTATGCAGGCGCGGATCGGTGGCGTCCGTGTACCGGCCATTCTCGTCCGGCCACCACGTCTGGTAGCCGAAGTTGCCCGGCCACCACCACTCGCCCGGCTTTTTCACCATGATGGCGCGATAGGGGCGCAGTTCGCGGATGGCGGTGGAATACACGCCGCGATCCCTGACGTCGTAATGGCTGTAACGGCCACCGCCCCACAGCGTCAGCGACGCCACCGGCCGGTATTCCAGCTTGCCGTTCAGGCTGAATTCCCGGCGCGAGGCATCGCGCAGCACGCGGTTGCCGTCGATGTCCTGCTGCGTCGTCACGACGCCGCGCTGCGGCCGGATATCCTCGACCTGGAATGAGCCGCCCAGGTTGAGGTTGACATCGCCGTGCGCCGTGCGCCACCGCGAGGTGTTGGCCAGATCGCCGCCGATGCGGCGGTCGGCCTGCCGGGTCCATCTGCGGTCCGTCACATAGGCCTGGGACGCGGGCGCCCACACCGAGGTCAACTGGCTGGTCTTGGCATCCGTCATCCACAGGTTCACCCCCAGGTCCACCAGCGGATTGTCCGCCGGCTGGAACTGGTAGCGCGCCGTATAGGTGTCGATACCGGCTTCGCCCAGCGGATACTGCGTGATGCCCGCCGTGCCGGAACGGATGATGTCCGACGGCATGATTTCGCCGATTTTTCCGTTGTAGCGGCGGTAGCCCAGTTCCAGCGTGTGGCCTGCGGCGGGTCGCAGCGTCAGCTTCAACAGCGTCGATTCGGTTTCGGCCGACGAATTCAACACTTCTTCGCCAGGGTTGTAAGACTTGGCTACGCTGTTCCTCTCGTAGCGACGGCCCGGGTAATACATGCGATAACGCTCTCGCCCCTTCTTGCCCGAGAAATAGTTGCCCTGATTCCGATGCGCGTAGGCCGCCACGAAGTCGAGGCGGTCGTTGGCATAGGCAAACGCCAGGCTGCCCGATTCCGCGCGCGACCCGAACAGGCTGCCATGGCTATCATGCGGAACGGCTCTCAGATCATTCGCCGAGGGCTCCCCTGTGGAGGACGATGGAGGATTGACGCCACGATGCGGCGGCGCCACGCCGTTGTTCCATAACTCGCCCTTCAGGCGCAGGCCGATCTGGCTGCCTTCCGTCAGGATGTCCCGCACGCCCAGCGTGCGCATTTCCACCGAACCGCCGATGGCGCCGGACGTCACGGAGGGACCTTTGTTGACGGTCACGTCGCTGATCAGGTCCGGGTCGATATAGCTGCGCTGGGCCGTGCCCGCGTATCCCCGGTACACGTCCAGCGCCTGCTCGGAGCCATCGACCCGCACCGCCACCCGGCTCTGCCCCTGGATGCCGCGGATGTTGACGTCCAGCGCCCCGCCATTGCGGCTGTCGCCGACCTGCACGCCCGGTATGCCGGCCAGCAGGTCGCCGACCGACACGCGGCCGAACCGGTCGAGGTCCTGACTCGACAGGTACGCCGAGGAACGCGGCGCGGTGTACACCGCTTTCTCGGGCAAGGCGTCGGCGTCGACCTCGACCGGCGGCAGCACGACCGATCCGGCCGCTTCCCCCGGCACCGCCACCAGCACGTAACCCGACACACCCCGGCGGGCCGCCAGCCCCGTGTCGCGCAGCAGCTGCGCAAAGCCTTCATCCACCTCGTAGCGACCATGCAGCCCCGCGCTCTGTTGCCCGGCAACCTGCCCGGCGACCAGCGACAACGCCACGCCCGACTGCGCCGCGTAGCGGCTCAGCACCTGCGCCAGCGGCCCGGCGCTGATGTCGTACTGCACCCGCGCCGGCTGCGCCTGCGCCGCTGGCCAGGACGCGCCGCCCAGGACGGCGAGCGTCAGCCGGCAGGCCAGGGCCAATCCGGCGGCGGCGCGGGATCGCGGAAAAGGGGAACGGCGGCGCGGGCGCGCCCGGTACGGTCGGTGCATGGTCTGCCTCCTCGGCGTGAACGCCAGGGCGGATCCATGCAACAAGCAGGGCCCTGGTCATCGTCTTCAAGAGACATGACGCGCCGGGCCGCGAAACGCGAACGCAGAATGGGGAAGATGGCGGGTCAGCCGCCGTAAGCAGGACTGTTCCTACACTATCGCCCTCACGCCAGATACGCCGCCACCTCGTCCGGCGTCAGGTAGCGCGTGAACGTCATCGACGGCTGCTGCGCATCGTGGATCGCGCCGTTGAAGCCCGACCAGTTGCGCTTCATGCCCTCGTCGCTTTCCAGCGCGATCAGCACGCGCTTGCCGTGCCTGGCCAGGTTGTCGCGCAGCGCCGCCTCGCCCCAGGCCAAGCGCATGTCGTTGACCAGCGCGCCATTCGCATAGGCATCGGCCTGCAACCACTGGAAGTCGGCGCTGTCGCGCTCGGCGTCCGGCTCGCGCGCGGCGATCTCGCGGCGCACGCCCAGGGGCTGGACGTGGTCGCGCATCAGGTTCTGCAACAGCGTGAAGGCGTGGAAATTGTTGTTGATGCCGTGCGCCCGCGCCACGAAGCCCGTGCCGGAAGCGGGCAACACCACCACGAGCTCTTCCTCGTAGCTGATGCGCGAGGCCAGCCACAGGTAATGCAGCTGCTCGAACGGCAGGTTGTCGTTGAGCGTGGTCATGGCGTACAGCAGGTCCATCAGCCCGGCATCGGCCACGAAGGCCTGGTGATTGCGCTGGTCGCGCATCAGCATGGCCATCATCGGCAGCACCAGCGTATCGATCGCGCCGACGCGCGCATCGAGCTCCCAGCGCTGGTCCTCCGGAATGGCTTCGAGCCGCGCCACCGCCTCGTTCCAGGCCTGGCGGTCGGCCTCCTCCACGTCGGCGTCGCCCTCCTCGACCTCCAGCGCGCAATACGGCCGCAGGGTCTGCAGCCACGGGCCCAGCAACGCCTGCAACGTCGGGAACAGCAGCACGGGATCGGCGCCGTCCTCCACCAGCGAGCCGCACATCAGCGCCAGCGCCGACGCCCGGCTGGGATGCAGCGTCGGCAGCAGTTCGGCGCAGAAACGCAGGCCGGCGTCGGTGTGCTCCGGGTCCTGCGCATCCTCGTAGAACGCGCGGACCTCGGGGCGCTTGAAGAACGCATCGAGGGTTTCCACATCGTCGGCCGAGGTGACGGGGGGAACGGAGCGCGGCGGCAAGCGAGGCATGGGTAGCGGACATGGCGGAAAACCGGAGAGTATCGTTGTCGGAGGCAGGGCGAGCCCCGCGTGCGAGCGCGATATTGCGCGCGGTCGGGCGGCGGGCATCGCCCCGCGGGCCAGTGTACAGAACCGCGGCGCGGCGTCGGCGCCACATCCGCGCCATCGCCCCCATGCGCCGCATTGCCTGGACGCGATGGATCTCCTAAAATGCGAAAAACTCTTATTTGCATTTAGGCTGCCCCCTCAGCCCCCCCCCGGGAGACGCCCATGGAGGCTGACCACTGCGATCCGCGGCAGCAAGTCCATACCCTGTACCGCGACCACCATGCCTGGCTGCAGCATTGGCTGCGGCGGCGCCTGGGCAATGTCGGCGATGCCGCCGACCTGGCCCACGACACCTTCGCCCGCATCCTCGATTCGCGCCTGCCGGCGGTGCCGCACGAGCCGCGCGCCTATCTCACCACCGTGGCCCGCGGCATCCTGGTCAACTGGTACCAGCGCCGCGCGCTGGAACAGGCCTACCTGGAAGCCCTGGCGCGCGTCCCCGAAGACGAAGCGCCCTCGCCCGAGCGCCAGCTCATCATCCTGCAGACCCTGCACGAGATCGACGCCATGCTGGACGCCCTGCCCGCGCCGGTGCGGCGCGCTTTCCTGCTGTCGCAGATCGAGGGGCTGACCTACGAGGCCATCGCGCGCGAGATCGGCGTGTCCCTCATCACGGTCAAGCGCTACATGGCGCGCGCCTTCCGCCTGTGCCTGGAATGCATGGAATAGGCCCATGAGCCCACTGGGAAACCTCGCATGAACGCCACGGACAACCCCCTCCTGGACGAAGCCGCCGAATGGCTGGTGGCGCTGCATGCCGGCGCCATTTCCACCGAGACGCGCCAGGCCTGGATGGCATGGCGCGCGCGCAGCCCCGCCCACGAGCACGCCTGGCAGCGCGCCGAGCGCCTGCTGGCCCGGCTGGGCGACATGCCGGCCGCGCTCGCCATGCCGGCGCTGGACCGGCCGCGCGCGCGCCGCGCCGCCTTGGCCAAGCTGGCCGCGCTGCTGGCCGTCGCGCCCGCGGCCTGGGGCGCCTGGCGCTGGTCCGATGCCGAGGGCTGGACCGCCGACTACCGCAGCGCCACCGGCGAACGACGCGACATCCGCCTGGACGACGGCACCCGCCTGACGCTGAACACCGGCTCGGCGGTCGACATCCGCTACGACGCCAGCCAGCGCACGGTGCTGCTGCGCGCCGGGGAAATCCACATCGAGACCGCCGGCGACGCCCGCCCCTTCGAAGTCCGCACCCGCGACGGCGTGCTGCGCGCCCTGGGCACGCGCTTCAACGTGCGCCAGCAGGACGACCACACCCGGCTCGCGGTACAGGAGGGCGCCGTGCGCGTCACCACCGGCCAGGACCTGCGCGTGGTGCGGGCCGGCGAACAGGCCGACTTCTCGGCGCGCGGCATCGACGCCGCGCCGCTCGACCCCGCCGCCACCGCCTGGACGCAAGGCATGCTGCTGGCCGATGGCCAGGCGCTGGGCGACGTGGTGGCCGAGCTGGCGCGCTACCGCAGGGGCGTCGTGCGCTGCGATCCAGCCGTGGCGCGCCTGCGCGTCTCCGGCACCTTCCCACTGGCCGACACCGACCGCGCGCTGGCGATGCTGGCCGCCACCTATCCGGTGGCGATCGCCTCGCGCCTGGGCGGCTACTGGATCCTGGTGGGGCCGGCCTGACGGCCCGCCCCACGCGGCCCCGCCACCCGGCTCACCACTTGTAAGTCACGTTGGCCACCACGCTGCGACCCGCGCCCAGCAAGCAGGCGCTGTTCAGGAAGCAGCCCGCCACGTAGTACTTGTCCGTCAGGTTGCGCACGTTGAGCGACGCGCTCAGGCCCCTGAGCGACGGCGTGGCGCGGCCGAAGTCATAGCCCACCATCGCATCCACCAGCGTGTAGGCCGGCACCTTGAAGGTGTTCTGCGCATCGCCGAACGTCGTGCCGGTGTAGCGCACGCCCGCGCCCAGCGTCAGGCCGTCCAGCGCGCCGCTGGACAAGGTGTAGTCGGTCCACAGCGACAACAGGTGGCGCGGCACCCGCACCGGCGCCTTGCCCTTGTTGCTCACCCCGGCGAAGTTGGGATTGTCCTTGGTGACCTCGACGTCGTTGTAGGTGTACGACGCGATCACGTTCCAGCCGCGCAGCGGCCGCAGCACGCCTTCCAGCTCGATCCCGCGCGAGGTCACCTCGCCTTCCTGCACGCTGAACGAGGTGTTCTGCGGGTTGGGCGTCAGCACGTTCTGGCGTCGCAGGTCGAATGCCGCCAGGGTCACGTAGCTGTCCGAGCCCGGCGCCTGGTACTTCACGCCCACCTCGTACTGCCGGGCGGTCTCCGGCTTGAACTGCGCGCCATTGATGTCCGAACCGCTCAGCGGCGAGAACGATTCGCTGTAGCTGACATACGGGAAGAAGCCGCTGTCGAAGGCATAGCCCAGGCCCGCCCGCCCGGTGAAGTCCTCGGCCGCCGAATCCGCGCGCGTGCCCAGCAGGCGGTTGCGGTTGCGCTGGTTGACCCAGTCGTAACGGCCGGCCAGCGTCGCCACCCAGCGGTCCAGCTTGACCTGGTCCTGCAGGTACACCCCCAGTTGGCGGGTGCTGTCTTGCGTGCTGAGCCGCGAGGTATAGCGCGACGTGTCGATGGCCACGCGCACCGGATGATAGATATTGATCGCCGGAGCATTGCCGGTCTGGGTATCGGCGTTGCGCGTGTTGTATTGGTAGTCCACGCCCGCCAGCAGCGTGTGCTCGAGCGGGCCGGTGGCGAACTTGCCCACCAGGCGGTTGTCGGCCGAATACGTATCGCTGTCGTAAGTGCGCAGCTGATAGTAGCGCGCGATCATGGTGTCGTTGATCACGCCGCTATTGCGGAACAGCTGGTCCTCATAGCCCTTGAAATGGCCGTAGCGGAAGTTCTGCTGGAAGGTCCACGCATCCGAGAAGGCATGGCTCAGCTCGTAGCCGATGTTGGTCAGCTCGCCCTGCTCCTTGTCGAAACCCGGCTCGTTGAGCGAACGGTGGCGCGGCACGCGGCCATTGGGATTGGAGCCATCCAGCACCGCGTACGGCAGATTGCTGGTGAAGAGGTTGCGGTTCTTCTGGTACGAAGCCAGCAGCGTCACCGAAGTGCGCGCGCTGGGCGCCCAGGTCAGGCTGGGCGCCACGTAGACGCGGTCGTCGGCGATGCCGTCGATGTTGCTGTCGGCATTGCGGCCCAGCGCCACCAGGCGATAGGCCAGCGTGCCCGGCGCGTCGATCACGTCGCCGATGTCCATCGTGCCCTGCAGCCGGTTGTTGCTGCCGGTCGACAAGCCCACTTCGCGATGCGACTCGAACAGCGGCCGCTTGGACACGATATTGATGATGCCGCCGGGCGAGCCCTGGCCATACATCACCGACGACGGCCCCTTGAGCACCTCGATCCGGTCCATGCCGTAAGGCTCGGGCGCGAAATACCCGGTGTTGTTGTTGCGCAGGCCGTCGGTGAAGGCATTGGTGGTGAGCTGCTGGAAGCCGCGCACCATCAGGGTGTTGTCGGTCGGATTGTCGCCCGCCACATTGGCGTGCACCCCGGCGGTATAGCTCAAGGCGTCCGTCACCGTCTGCGCGCCCTGCGCCGCCATGCGTTCCTGCGTCACCACCGAGATCGACTGCGTCGTCTCCATCAAGGGCGTGGCGGTCTTGGTGGCGGTGGTGGCGCCGCCGACCAGATAGGGATTGGCGCCGGCATAGCCCGACGCGCCCGTCACGGTGATGGCCGGCAGCGTCGTCGCGTCGGACACCGTCTTGCGCAGCGTGTAGCTGCCATCGGCGCGCGCCACCATCTCGAGCCCGCTTCCCGCCAGCAGGCGCCGCGCCGCCTCGGCCCGGCTGAATTCGCCCGACACGCCGGGACTGTGCAGGCCGTCGGTCCAGGCCGGCTCGAACGCCAGCGACAGGCCGGAGGCCAGCGCGAAGCTGGCGATGGCCTTGCCCAGCGGGCCGGGCGGAATGTCGTAGGCCTGGCGGGCCTGGATGTCGACCGGAGAAGGCGCGGGCTGCGCGTGGACGGCCGCGCCCGTGGTCAGGCTGCCGGCCAGCAAGGCCACGGAAATCGCGCGGCGGCGCCTGGCGGAGGGGGAACGCATGGAATGAGCCTCTCGGACTGGGGAAGATACCTGCTATGCCAGCCGAGAAAGGAAAAGGTATCAGGCCCCACGCACTTTTTTTTCCTGCGCCCCTTCCTTTCAATAGCGGTAATTCACCCCCAGCATCGCACTGAACGGCGCCCCGTAGTAATTGCTGTAGACGTTGGTGCTGGCGTAGTACTTCTTATCCAGCACGTTGTTCAGGTTCAGCGTGGCCGACCACTGGCGGTTGAACTGGTAGCGCGCCATCAGGTCGACCAGCGCATAGCTGCTTTGCGAGGAATCCAATTGCTGGCCGCCGGGGCCGCGGCTGGTGAAACCGCTCTGGCTTTCCCAGCGCACGCCGCCGCCCACGGTCAGCGCGCTCCAGGCGCCGGGCAGGCGGTAGGTGGTGTAGAGCTTGGCGATGTGGCGCGGCAGGCCGACCTGGGTCGTGAAACCTGTCGGCAGGCGGCGGTCCACGTAGGCATACGACAGCTGCATCTGCCAGCCGGGCATGAGCTCGCCGCTGAGCTCGGCTTCCACGCCGCGCAGCACGGCGCCGTTGGCGGCGACATAGGCGCTGTCGCCATTGGGCGCGAGCTTGTCGCCGTCCAGCATGGCGTAGTTGTCCTGGCGGGTGCGGAACAGCGCCAGCGCGCCGTTCAGGCGGCCGTCCAGCCAGGCGCTCTTCAGGCCGATCTCGTAGGTATTGCCCTTGATCGGCGCGATGCCGCTGCCCGACACGGTCTGGGCCTGCTGCGGCAGGAAGATGCTGGTATAGCTGGCGTAGGCGGACAGCGTCGGCGTCAGGTCGTAGACCAGGCCGGCATACGGCGTGTACACGCCCTGCTCGCGCATGTTGTCCGGATAGGCCGAGCCGTCGTTGTAGGTGTATGAGGCCTGCTGGTCCCACCAGGTGATGCGCGAGCCCAGGATCACCGACAGCGCATCGGTCGGCCGCAGGCGCAATGCGCCATAGACCGCGTTCTGCTTCTCGGTGTAGTAGCGCTTGCCGGTGGCTTGCCACTGCGGCTGCGGCATGTCGCCATCCCAGGCGCGCACGTCCGGGATGACCGGGTCATAGCCGGGCGCGGTCCACAGCGGATAGGTGTCGTAGTCGGCCCTGGTGCGCGACAGGCTCACGCCCAGCACCAGGTCATGGCGGCGGCCCAGCGCGTCGAAGGCGCCGCTGAGGCTGGCGTCCAGCGCGTTCTGGGTCTTGGGGATCGGCCATTTGGCGATCCAGACCGAGGCGCCCTTCCCGGTCTGCGGATTGGCCCAGCCGTTGCTGCTGAACCAGCCATAGGTGCGGTCATTGTCGTCGCCGGTGCGCGACAGCGTCAGCGACCCCTTCCACGATGGCGCGAACTCATGGTCGAGCGTGGCGAAGACGTTGTAGCGCGTGCGTTCCTGGCGGCTCCAGTTGGTGGCGGAATTGAACCGTTGCCGGAAGTCGGTCCGGGATCCGTCCGCGTAGTAGGCGGGAAAGCCGAAGTACGAGCACGCCGTGCACTTCTTGCGCTGGTATTCCGCGCCCAGGGTCAGCAAGGTGCGTTCGGTCAGGTCCGCCTCGACCACCCCATACAGCAGCTGCGAATCCTGTTTGACGCGGTCGATGAACGAACCGCCCTCCTGCCAGGCGCCCACCAGCCGCCCGCGCAGCTTGCCCGATGCATCCAGCGGACTGCCCAGGTCGAACTCGGTGCGCTTGTAGTCCCACGACCCGACGCTGGCGCCCACGCCGGCCTCGAACTCGCGGGTCGGCCGCTTGCGCACCAGGTTGATGGAGGCGGCCGGGTTGCCCGCCCCGCTCAGCAGGCCGGTGAAGCCGCGCACCACTTCGATGCGGTCATACAGCGCCGTGTCCAGCCCCAGGGCATTGAAGTCCTTGTGGGTCGGCACGCCGTCGACCTGCATGTTGGTGATCTCCATGCCGCGCGCATACAGGCCCTTCTCGTTGTCGTCGGCCGAGCCCTTCTTCTTGAAGACCAGGCCGGGGGTGTTGGCGATGGCGTCTTCCAGCGTGTTCAGGCCCTGATCGGTGAGCCGCTGGCGCGTCATCACCGAGACCGACTGCGGCGTCTCCCGCAGCGTCATCGGCAGGCGGGTGGCGGTGTTCGACACGCCGACCGTATACGAATCGGTGCCTTCGCTGGGCGCGGGTTCGCGCGCGCCCAGCACTTCGACCGGCGCCAGCGTCTGCGCATTGGCGACGCGCAAGCCATAGCGGTTGCCGCCCTGGTTGACGGCCTCCAGCCCGGTGCCCGACAGCATCGCCGCCAGGCCCGCGGCCACGCCATAGTCGCCCTGCAGGCCGGCGCTCTGGCGGCCCTGGGTGAGCGTGGCGTCGAACGACAGCACCACCCCGGCCTGGGCGGCGAACCGGCTCAGGGCCAGGCCCAGCGGGCCGGGCGGCACCTCGTAGTGGCGCGACGCCTGCGCGCTGGAAACGGCCTGCGCCTGCGCGGACGGCGTAGCGCCCAGGGCGGTCAAGGCGATGACAACGGCGCGCGCCAGGGGCGCGAATTTGGTGGAGTGACGAAGCAAAGGGACAGAAGGCATGGACTCAGGTTTCCGTGTGGCAGATCCGACGTAATCCCTGCTAAGTCGGACGAGCGCGGAAAAAGGACAATGCCGAGCGAAAAAAAATCAGTGGCGGGCGACGATACGGACGTAATAACGGGTAAAGCGCACGATGTTCACGGGCAGCGCGCGCGTCACGGCGGCCAGCGCCTGGTCGGTGTCGTCGACCGGAAACGCCCCCGACAGGCGCAACGCCGCCACGGCATCGTCGCATCGCAGCAGCCCGGGCCGATAACGGTCGAGCCGGGCGATGAAGTCGTCCAAGCGCCAGTTATCGACCACCAGCAGGCCCCGCGTCCAGGCGTCGGGCTCGCCGGTGATGGCGCCGGCCGCCTGCGCCCCCGCCGGCGCCAGCGTGCCCTGCTCGCCCGCCTTCAGGATCACTGGCGCGCCGCCCGTCGCGGGTTCCAGCGCCACCGCATGGCGCAGCACCGCGACCCGCGTCAGGTCGTCCTGCCGCGTGACGATGAAACGCGTGCCCAGGGGACGCACCGCGCCGTGCGCGGTGAGCACGCGCAAGGGCGGCAGGCCGGGACGGACGTTTTCGGTATCGACCAGGATCTCGCCGGCATGCACGAAGATGCGCCGCTGGCCGGCGTCGACGGTCACGTCGACCGCGCTGGCGCTGTCCAGCCAGAGCAAGGTGCCATCCGCCAGCCGCAGTTCGCGGCGCTCGCCCGCCCCGGTGCGGTAGTCGGCCAGCATCCGCTCCATCGGCAGGGTGCGCCAGGCCGCCAGGCCGCCGGCGCCCAGCAGCGCCACCGCGCCCAGTCCGTTGCGCAGCGCCGCGCGGCGGCGCGAGAAATGCAGCTCGGCGCGGTTCAGGGTGTCGGCGGTCAGGCGCGCCGGCGCCGCGCCGAGGGTGCCGCGCAGGCGCTCCACCTGCCCCCAGACGCGCACGTGTTCAGGGTCGGCCGCCAGCCAGCGCCCATGCGCCGCCCGGTCGGCCGCGCTGACGTCGTCCGCGCAGAGCCGCGCGTACCATTGCGCCGCCGCGGCGATGGTCTTGTCCGCCATGGCCGCCTACTGCCGGGCCAACGCGTACACCAGGCAATGCTCGGTGGCGCGCGCCATGTACTTCTTGACGGAACTGACCGTCACGCCCAGGCGGGCGGCGATCTCGGCGTAGCTGGCCCCTTCCAGCTGGGACATCAGGAAAGCGCGCCGCACCTTGTCGCCCAGGCCATGCAGCATGGCGTCGATCTCGCGGATGGTCTCGAGCAGGATGGCCTGGGTCTCGGGCGACATCGCGCAGGCCTCGGGCTGCTGCGCCAGGGTTTCGAGCCAGGCGCGTTCCAGCACCTGGCGGCGGATGTGGTCGACCAGCGTGCGCTGCGCCACCGTGGCCAGGAAGCTGCGCGGCTGCCGCACGCCCTGCAATTGCGCCATCGACGCCGGCGAGGCCAGCAGGCGCAGGAAGGTGTCCTGGGCCAGGTCGGCGGCCTCGGCCGGCACGTTCAGGCGCCGCAGCAGCCAGCCGCGCAGCCAGCCGTGATGGTCGCGGTACAGCCTGCCAAGCTCGCGGTGTTCCAGGGATTCCGTGGACGACATGGCCGTCGCGTCAGCGCCTTGTGAATTTCGGGAATGGGAATTGTAATCATTATTGATGAAGGCGTTCAATCGCCCGCCTTCCCACTCCCGCCGCGACGGCTACCCGCGTCGCGAGGCCTAGAACCTGTAGCTCACCTTCATCCACACGTTCCGCGGCGTGCCGTAGTTGTAGCCGTTGTACCCGCCCAGCCCGCTGTAGTAGCGCTTGTCGGTCAGGTTGTCGATATTGATCGACGCCGTCACCTGCTTGCTGAACTCATACCGCGCCATCAGCCCCAACAGGGTCACGCCCCCTTGCGAGGCGCGGCCCAGGCCGCTCGACTCGTCGTAGTAGATGCCGCTCTGGTAATTGACGCTGCCGCCCACCGTCAGCTTGCTCCAGGCGCCCGGCAGCCGGTAGCTGGCCGCCACCCGGAACAGGCGCTCGGGGTAATTGGGCAACAGCAGCGCGCCCTCGTTGTCGCGCTTGGCGAAGTAGGTGTAGCCGCCCATCACCTGCAGGCCGCGCACCACTTCGCCCGCCACCGTCACCTCGAAGCCCTTGCTGCGCGCGCCGGCCACCGAGCGGTACGGCGTGCTGCCATCGGGCAGCGGCGGCGCGCTGGGGTCCTCGACCGGCACGTTCGCTTCCTGGGTACGGAAGACGGCGAAGCTGGTGTTGAGCTTGCCGTTCAGGTGCTCGCCCTTCAGGCCCAGTTCGTAGTTCTTGCCGGTCTGCGGCGGCAGCAGCGCGTTCGACGAATCGCGCTCCGAACGCGGAATGAAGATGCGGGTGTAGCTGGCGTAGGCCGAGAAGTTGTCGTTCAGGTCCACCACCGTGCCGGCATACGGCGTGAACTCGCCATTGACCTTGGCGGTGGGGTTGGTGGTCCAGAGATTGGCGGGGCCGTTGTAGGACGAGGACTTTTCCTCATACCAGGTGGCGCGGCCGCCCAGCACCAGCGACACCGGCTCGGCCAGCTTCAGGCGGGTGGAACCATATACGGCGGTTTCCTTGGCGTCCAGGAAGGTGTTGAAGTAGGTGTAGAAACGGCTCGGCTTCGGAAAACTCTGCAGCTGGTAGAAGTTCAGCGGACGCCGGTCCCAGCCGTTCGGATTGGCCGAATTCAGGTTGAGTTCGCTGGTGTAGTCGTTGACGCTGACGCCCAGCGCGGCCTGGTGCTCCATGCCGAACGCCTGGAAGGGGCCGGTGGCGTAGAGATCGAACGACTTGTTGGTCGAAGTGGCCGGGTTCTGGCGGATCTCGATGGTCGAATCGCCATTCTGCTCGACCGGGAAATACTCGAACAGGTAGCCCCAGAGGGCCTTGCGTTCGTTCTTCAGGCGGCTGGCGTCCATCTTGACGCGCCAGCCGTTGGCGAAGCGATGGTCCAGCGTGACGAAGATCTTGTCGCTGTACATGTCCCACTGGCTCCACGGCGTGCCGGGGTTGAACGAGCGCGAGAAATGGGTGCGGCTGCCGTCGCTGTAGAACAGCGGCGCCTGGCCGAAGTTGGCGCCATCGATGGCGGTCTTCTGGTGTTCGAAGCCCAGGCTCAAGGTGGTGTTGGACGCGACATCCGCCTCGAGGATGCCGTAGAAGACGTCGTCGGAGCGCTTCTTGTCGTTGATGAAGCTGTCGCCCGCGGTGCGCGAGCCGATGACCCGGCCGCGCAGGCTGCCGCTGTCGTTCAGCGGGCCGCCGACGTCCAGCTCCAGGTTGTAGTTGTTCCAGCGGCCCACGCCCGCCGTGGCGTGACCGGCGAATTCGGCGGTGGGCCGCTTGCGCACCAGGTTGACCGAGCCGCCCGGCTCGCCCACGCCGTTGAGCAGCCCGGCCGCGCCGCGCACCACCTCGACGCGGTCGTAGATCACGGTGTTGATCATGCCGATCTCGGCCGCCGGCGTCTTGAACGCGAACGTCGGCACGCCGTCGATCATGGTGCTCAAGGCAAAGCCGCGCGAGGTGAAGGTGACGCGCTCGTCGAGCTTGTCGGCGACCACCCCGGGCGTTTGCCGCATCACGTCGTCCAGGGTGACCAGGTTCTGGTCGTCCATCTGCTGGCGCGTAACGACGCTGACCGATTGCGGGGTTTCGCGCAGGGACAGGTCCATGCGCGTGGCGGAGGTGGCCACCCGCGTCGTGTACGAACCGGTGCCTTCGCTGGGCGCGTCGCCATCGCGGCTGCCGGTCACGGTGACGGCCGGCAGCGCGGTCACGTTCGAGGCAGGCGCGCGCCGCAGCGTGTAGCCGCCATCGGCCCGCCGCACGGGCTCCAGGCCGCTGCCCTGGAGCAGTTGGCGCAAGCCCTCTTCAAATCCGTAGCTGCCGTTCAGCCCCGGGGTCGTCAAGTCCCGCGTCAGCACCGGATCGAATGACAGCAGGACGCCGGCGCGCGCGGCATAGGCCGAGAGCGCCGCGCTGAGCGGGCCGGGCGCAATCGCCACGGCGGCGGTCTGCGCCTGCAGGGGCGCGGCCAGGACGGTCAGCGGCAAGGCGAACAGGCGGGCGCCGCGCACGGCGCGGCGGGACGCGCTTGCGCGCAGGCGGGGGGAAACGCGGGGGCATGACGGGGTAACTCCTCACGGTGGGTCTTACCCTCGTAGCCAATCGAAGCGCGAAAAGTGCTAATCGCGTTACAAATTCGTTCCACTGGCGCCGCGCGGCAGCACTGAGACCCAATAGCGCGTGCGGTAGCGCAGGCGCAACGGCAGCGTGTCGGCCACCGTGGCTAGGACGCGGTCGGTGTCCTCCAGCGGAAAGGCGCCCGAGATCGGCAGGTGCGCCACTTCCGGGGCGCAGTCGATCCAGCCGCTGCGGTAGCGCTGCAGTTCCGCCAGAAAGGTCCGCAGCGGCATGCCGTCCACCTGCAGCATGCCGCGCTGCCAGGCCGACGGGTCGCCGGCCACCGGCGCCAGGCCCTCGTCGATGCCGTCGCCAAAGCGCAGGCTCATGCCCGCCGGCACCTGCCGCGCGCGGTCGGACGCGGCGCCGCGAGGCGCCACCCGCACCGCCCCGTCCAGCACCTGCACGGTCGACACGCCATCGTCGCGCCGCACCACGAAGCGCGTGCCCAGCGCGGTGATGCTGCCTTCGCGCGTCCGCACGATGAACGGCCGCGCGACGGGCGCCGGATCGGGCGAGGTCTCGACCAGGATCTCGCCGGCGTGCAGCGCAATCAGGCGTTGCCGGGCGTCGAACAGCACGTCCATGGCGGTCGCGGCATTGAGCACGATGCGGCTGTGATCCGCCAGCATCACCTCGCGGCGCGCGCCGACGGCGGTGCGGTACTGGGCCGTCCAGCCGCGCCACGCATCGTCGCGATACGCCAGCCAGCCAGCGCCGCCGGCGCTGGCCAGCAACACCAGCTTGCCGAGCGCGCGCCGGCGCCCGGCCGAGCGCGGCTGGCCCAGCACCGGCAGCACGCCCTTGGGCAGGGCCTCGAAGCGGCGCGTCAGGGCTTCGGTGCGCAGCCAGGCGCGTTCATGTTCGGGATCGGCGCGGCGCCAGGCCTGCCAGGCCTCGTGGTCGGCCTGGCTGGCGGTGCCGGACGTCAGTCGCAGGAACCATTCCACCGCCCCATCCAGCGCGCGCGGATCGATGCGCCCCGCCCCGCTCGCGCTCACGGCGCCAGCTCCAGGCACTGGCGCAGGGCGCGCGCGATGTAGAGGCGCACCGAGCCCACCGACACGCGCAGCGTGCTGGCGATCTCGGCATGCGTCATGCCTTCGAGCTGGCACAGCAGGAACGCGCGCCGCGCCGCCACCGGCAGGCCATCGAGCATGGCATCGATCTCGACCAGGGCTTCCAGCGCCAGCGCGCGCGCCTCGGGCGACGGCGCCAGCGGCTCGGGCAACTGCGCCAGCGTTTCCAGGTAAGCGCGCTCCAGGTCCTTGCGCCGCAGGTGGTTGACCATCAGCCCGTGGGCGATGGTGGCCAGATACGAACGGGGTTCGCGGATCTCGCCGGGTTCGCGCCGGCTCAGCACCCGCAGGTAGGTGTCATGCACCAGGTCGGCGGCATCCAGGGCGCACCCCAGTTTCTTGCGCAGCCAGCCTTGCAGCCAACCCTGGTGATCCTGGTAGAGCGTATGCAAGGGATGCTGCGGAGAGGGGTCGGAGGCAGCCATGGGGGTCGCGCGGGCAGAGATGAGAATCACTACAATTTACAACATTGCATCAGAGGCTGGGAGATAAGCGACTTCCAAACTTCAAGTGCGAGTCCCGTCCCCCGTTGTTTCAAAAAAGTAGCCTGGTATCACGCGCCTGCGATTGAGCCTGCTATCAGTGCCACTAACGCAGTGGCACCCAAAACGAGAGACTTTCCCAGGAGATATTTCCAATTAGATTTAGCAACCAATATGTGCAATTATGTTGCTAAATAAAATTAGATGTGCCGGCCATGGGAGCCGCGCTAGGAGAAGCGCGTGAATATGTACGCCGTAAAGACAATGCCCTATCAGACCAGGCCACTCGCAGGTGAGTGGTTGGCGGTCAGCTCTGCTGGTGACTATGTTTTTCTGAACAAGGAACAGGCCGAGTTGTTGGCGCAAGGTCGAGTGTCTGACCTCCCCCTGTCGATGCAGGCAGACCTGAAGGCGCGCTACTTCATAGCAAGCCAGGGCGGAAGCGGTACTCGTCGCCTGTTGGCTTCGCGCCAGGCAACCAAACGTGAGACCGTCACGAGTGGTCCCAGCCTACATATTATCGTTCCCACCTTGCAATGCGCCCACTCCTGTCAATACTGCCAAGTTAGTCGATCGTTGACAGATACGGGCCACACGATATTGCACAAAGACCTATTGGCAGCATGTGACAGCATTTTTGAAAGCAAGGCTCCAACCTTGACGATCGAATTCCAGGGAGGCGACCCTTTACTGCGGTTCGACTTGGTACAGGAAGCCGTAATACGTATTCAACAACGGAACCGAACAGAAGGGCGACAGTTGCGATTCGTTATCGCCTCGACACTCCACCAACTGACCTCGGACATGTGCGATTTCCTTGCACAACATTCTGTATTTCTCTCCACAAGTATCGACGGTCCGGCTGAACTGCATAACCGCAATCGACCTATTCCCGGCCGTAACTCCTATGAACGCACCGTTGCGGGAATCGAACTGGCGAGAAACAGGCTGGGAAAGGATGCAGTGGCGGCATTGATGACGACAACCAAGGCCTCTCTCGCTCATCCTGAGGCCATAGTCGATGAGTACGTAAAACTTGGATTTCAGGAGATCTTTGTTCGACCGCTCAGCAGCTATGGCTTTGCCAAGCGCAACCAGCTACTGCTTGGATATAAGCCCACTCAATTCTATGATTTTTACCGTCGCGCGCTTGACCGTGTTTTTTATTGGAACAAACAAGGCATCGCTTTGCGCGAAGTCTACGCGTCGATCATCCTGAACAAGATCCTGTCTCCCTTCGACTCGGGATATGTCGACCTTCAAAGTCCCACGGGAGCGGGCCAGAGTGTCCTGGTCTACAACTACGACGGCTTTGTGTACCCGAGCGACGAAGCCCGCATGCTGGCAGAAAGCGGAGATTCATCGCTTCGTTTGGGCCCAATTGGGGCCACCTTGGCCTCATTGAAGCACTCCGACGTGCAACAAATGCTGATTGCCTCCAGTCAAGTCGAGTTGATGTCCGATTGTCGGAATTGCGCGTACCAAACATTCTGTGCCCCAAATCCGGTCGATGCTCAGGCCCAGTTTGGCAAGATGGAGGTTTCTCCCCACCTCACTGAGCATTGTCAACGGCACCAATGGCTATTTGACTATTTCTTTTCTGCAGTAAGAGAAGCAGACACAGATCGCTTGGATTTGTTCCACTCATGGGCGCGCCCTGTCATTGCAACGGAGGCGATTCAATGCGACGTTTGAAAGCGGCTTTTGGTCCGAACGCAACGAATGATCGCCATGTGTGGAGAATAGTCGACGCCGATCTATTGGCATCGCAATGGCAGCCCGATCTGCAATTTCTGATTCCGGCCCTCACTCCGTCACAACGAGACTTAGTTGCCCACTATCGAGCTTCAGGCCTATCCAATGTCGAGTGGGTGGATGCAATCGGCCTTCAGTCCGGGGACATTGTCTCAGCCACTCCAGAGCGATGTGAAGCTTCCATCCTGTATCGCGAATCAGACTTGCATCATGGTCTCCAGATGACTAACCGATGCAATAGCTACTGCTTGATGTGCTCACAACCCCCCCATCCCGCAAGAAGACTCGTGGATGGTTCGGGAAGTGATTGACGTAATACGACATATGGAGAATTCGCCAGCGGTACTCGGCCTTAGTGGAGGAGAGCCTCTGCTCTTGGGCCCCCATCTCAGAACGGTACTGGATTCCCTTACAAAAAAGCACCCAAGCACCCGAGTAGAAATTTTGACCAATGGTCGACTACTCGCTAATTCTGATCAGAGCAAACTCCTGCTAGACGGCTTGAACACACCAACAACTTGGTTAGTACCGCTGTATGGACATGCGGACTTTCTACACGACTTCGTGGTTCAAGCACAGGGCGCCTTCGAACAGACTATTGCAGGGCTACTGAATCTTCAGCAGTACCACCAACCTATTCAACTTCGGATAGTGTTAATTCGCCCTGTTCTGGAGGTACTTCCAGAACTTTGCATGTTCATCGGCCGAAACTTGCCGTTCGTCAAGGAAGTGGCGTTAATGGCGTGCGAACCCATTGGCTTTGCACTTGCCAATCGCGAGCACTGCGAGGTAGATCTGCTTGAATGGGAAAACGTCATTCAACAAGCAGCCCTTCAGCTAACCCGCCATTCAATCCCCTTTCTATTCATGAATACACCGCTATGCGCTTTGTCGAAGCCGCTACGGCGGCATGCTCACCGTAGTATTTCGGACTGGAAAAACGTTTACACCCCCACCTGCGACACCTGTGACATGAAGCCGGATTGTTCTGGATTTTTTTCCTGGCATGAACGTGGCTGGAAACCGTCCAAAGTCATCAAAGTTCTGAACGAGGAATATGCGACATGAGTCGCTTCATAAAAAGCATTAGTGTATTTATTGCCGGACTTACCGCTATCGGGACCAAACCCATAAGTGCGGCACCGTCTGCCGAAAAACTCGTATTAGATGCGCTCAATGAACCGCAAGCTGTGCCGCTGCGCCCTCTGAATTTTGGGTACGACAACCTGTTTGCGGGTCATCGATCGCACTCAAGCCACCGATCTCACTCCAGCCATAGCTCACATTACTCCGGCTCCGGTAGCCGCGGATCATCTGGCTACTACTCTGCTCCCGCCACGCCGGTATCTCCACCTGCCAAACCCAGTCCACTCTACACCCCTTCAGGCTCGTCATCAGGAAGCAATGGCGGAGTGCCAAGTGCTGGATCAGCCCCAAGATCAAATGCCAACCCCTCGGCAAGCGACACCTCAAAAAAAAGCGGAAGCGCATCGCAAGATACTGTGGATTTGAGTCGTTCCGAAAAACTCAAACTGCAAATCATCCGCGTGCAGATAAAGCTAACTTCACTCCATCTCTACGAGGGTCCAATCAATGGCGTATTAGGGCCTGCTACGACTGCCGCGCTCAAGCATTTTCAAACAGTCAAGTCATTGCCAGCTACCGGTCTAATGACCACAGAAACAATGAACGCGCTGGGAGTTGTCGTGGCACGATAAAACGTTATGACCCTTGTTGGAGATACGCTGAATAGCGTGTCACCAGGTCACATAAAACATCGCCTTGGCCAGCACCACGATGCCGATCATGTGACAGAACACGCTGAGATGCACGCGCCGCTGCCATGCCGGGGTCAGCCGCCGCTTGCGCGACAGCGCCAGCGCCGTGACGACGTGCGCCGCCACGCTCACGGCCAGCGCGATCTTGACCGACAGCAGGATGCCCAGCGGCGAGCCGGCCGGATGCGCCAGCACGCCGCGGTATTGCCAGGCCAGCCCCAGGCCGGCCAGATACAGCGCCAGCACGGCCCACGGCACCGTCCCCCGCACCCGCGGGCCGAGCTGGGCGCCAAGCGCCTTGCGCACCTCCGGCGGCAGGCGCCGGTGCACCGGTTCCAGGAACAGCACCTCGAAAGTCACCGTGCCGACGAAGACGAAGGCGGCCAGCAGGTGCAGGATCAACAGCAAGGGATAGGTGTTCATGGCGGTGCCCGGATAAGTCGTCAGAAGCGGTAGGCCACGCCGGCGCTGAACGCCCGGCCGTTGCCCGGCAGAAAGATCGGCATGGCCGCCGTCGCGCTGTTGCGGATGGCGTAGCTGCTGGCGTAGGTCTTGTCGGTCAGGTTGTCGGCCTGCAAGAAGGCGCTCCAGTGCGCGTCATACTCGTAAGCGATCTTGAAACCCAGCAGCGCATAGGCATTCTGCTGCGTGCCCGGCGCGTTGGCGTGGTTGTGACCTGCTCCCCGTGGTTAGTACGAAATCGATGTAGAGTCCGTTCACAAAGGAACGGCAATGAAGAAACGATTCACG
>NZ_CYTY01000007.1:121951-199909 GCF_001298995.1 Achromobacter sp. 2789STDY5608615 | reverse complement strand
CACCGGGCAAGCCTTCGATCCCGGGAGGTTGAACCTGAAAAAAGCTTGATCCGGACCATAGAATCTCGTCCGCCTTCGGCTCCCTACGGTTTCCGTCGGGCGCATCTGAACGGCGCGCCCACCCGTGCGCCCACCGCCCCGGGCTACCGGGGTCGAGGAATGGGGCGCTGCTGCAGCGTGGGGTAAGGAGAGAGTCTTGCGTCGCCCGCCGATGATGGCCGCGCGGGCGGCCATCATCGGCATACATGGTGTGTGGCGTTGGGGCGGTGTGCGCTGCGCGGGGGTGACGAGGGGGGCTGATAATTCCGCATGGTTGGGGGAGGGGCGGTGGTGGTCGGCGCGGCGAAAAACATGTTGCGCGTGGCGAGCCTTTCGCGCCGACCACAAACAGTCTGGGTGCGAGCGGTGTGTCATCGGCGCATGATTGCGATGCGGCAGTGGCCGCCTTTCGTTGTAGTGGCAGCCGTCTCAGTCTTCAGCCCACGACGCCGATGAACATCACACGTCCCTCACCAGCGGCTCCGCCGCCACCCCCTCGACGCCCCACATCGCGTAAGCCCAAAAAGGCCGCCCGCGCGGCCGGCTTTGGGCGGGCCCCGCAAGATCCTCCTCTCCCCCAGTCGCTGGCAAAAACGCCAAGCACACAATTCGCCCCTGCGATGTTGAACCCGAGACGACGTGAGCCCGTTGCGTTGGCGGTCGGGGGTGGCGGGGCGTGTAGATGCGCCCGAGGGAAACCGTAGGGAGCCGAAGGCGTACGAGGTTGACAACGGGGCAGTCCGGAGCGAAGGCTCCGGACCGCAATCGTAGCCCCCGCCACCCCCGACCGCCAACGCAACGGGCGGCTCAAGAACCCCTGAGCCGCCCGCAAAAACACCCGTAAACACAAACCCTCAAGGCAACGCTTCAGGCACCCCAAGGTCCGCGGCCAGCTTCTTCAATCCATCCCAGATTGGGGGCGCGAATTCCAGCGACTCCGCGTTCAGCTCACGGTTGCGGGCTTCGTACTCGCCCGGATACTGGACGCCGTCCACGCCTGGTTGCGGCGGGCAGGCATGCAGGTAGTCGATGAACGCGCCCACTTCCATCGAGCGCCAGTCCGTATTGAAGTCCACCTGCGGATCCAGCAGCAGCGCGAACATGTTGTTCGTCGCCACCCCGTTGCGCGGATGCTCCGGCTGGATCGTGCCGCCGCCGGACAGCACGCCCGCCAGCAGCTCGGCCACCAGGCCCATCGCGTAACCCTTGTGGCCGCCGAACGGCAGCAGCGCGCCCGGCGGATCGGTGAACAGCGCGCCCGGGTCCGTGGTCGGATTGCCTTGCGCGTCGATCAGCGATCCCGGTGGCGCCTGCTCGCCCTTGGCCGCCAGCACGCGGGCCTTGTTCACCGCGATCGAGCTGGTCGCCATGTCGACGATGAACGGCGGGCGGCCGCCTGGCAGCGGGCCGGCGAAGCACAGCGGATTGGTCGTCAGGCAGGCGCGCGCGCCGCCGAACGGCGCCACCGTGGGCGCGCGGTTGATGACGTTGGTGAAGGCCAGCAGGATCAGGCCCTTGGCCGCCACCATCTCGCCGTAGTGGCCCATGCGGCCCAGGTGATGGCTGCGGCGCAGCGTCAGGATGCACTGGCCGTGCTCCTGCGTGCGTTCGATGGCCTTTTCGATCACGACCTTGCCGACGTACTGGCCCAGGCCGTTGTGGCCGTCATAGGCGAGCATCGCGCCGCGGTCGTTGAGCAGCTCGGGGCGGCCGTCGGCCTGCGCCAGGCCTTCGCCCAGCACGCGTCGGTAGTTGGTCAGGATCGACAGGCCGTGGCTGGTGTAGCCGACCCGGTCGGACTCCACCAGGTGCTCGGCCACGTCGCGCGCGATATCTTCGGGCACGCCTTGCGCCATCAGCACGCGGCGGCCGTATTCATTGGCTTGGGCAATGGAGATTTTCATGATGCGACCTCCTTACAGCCAGCCCAGCCAGCGCCAGTAGGTCATGCCCATCAGCATCATCAGCGCGTAGCCGATGATGGTGACCAGGATGCCGACCTTGGCGAACTGCTTGGCGTTGAAGGTCTCGGTGCCCAGGCAAACCATGTTCTGCGGCGCGTTGATCGGCAGGATGAAGCCGTAGCTCACCACGAAGCCCAGCAGCATGGTCATGCCCAGGCGGCTGAAGTCGCCCGGCAGCGTGGCCAGCACCGAGATCAGGATCGGCAGCATCGCCGATGTCAGCGCGGTGGCGCTGGCGAACCCCAGGTGGATGATGATCAGGAAGGCCGACAGGATCGCGAAGATGGCGAGCGGGCCGAGGTGGTCCAGGCCGGTGTGCGCCACCACCTGGTTGCCCAGCCATTGGCCGGCCTGCGTGGTCAGCAACGCGGTGCCCAGGCTGATGCCGACGCCGAACACGATCACGGTGCCCCATGGGATGCGCGACTGCACGTCTTTCCAGGTCATCACGCCAAAGCGCGGCAGCAGCAGCAGGACCAGGCCGAAGTAGGTGGTCGAGGTGGTGTCGAACTTGTGCAGCTTGCCTTCGGTCGACCAGAACAGCAGCAGCATGACCGACACGGCCATCAGGCGTTTTTGCGCGCCCGTCATGGGACCCAGTTCAAGCAGCGATTTCTCGACGGCTTCCTTGCCTCCCGCGATGCTGTCGCTTTCCGGCGGCAGCAGCTTGAGCACGATGATGATCAGCACGGCCGACATGATCAGCGACCAGGGCGCGCCGGCGATCAGCCAGTCCGACCAGGCCACGCGCTGGCCCAGCATCTTTTCCATGAAGCCGACCGTCAGCGGGTTCTGCGCGGCGGCGGTCTGGATGCCGACGTTCCAGATGCTGGTGGCCTGCGCCACGATGATCATGATGCCGGCGGCGATGTTCGAGCGCTTGTCCACGCCGAAGGCCGCGATCACGCCCATCATGATGGGCACCACGGCGGCGCTGCGGGCGGTGGCGCTGGGCACCACCAGGCTCAGCACGATGGTCACCGCGATACATCCGATCAGGATGCGGCGCGTGCTGGTGCCGACCTTGGACAGCGTCACCAGCGCGATGCGCCGGTCCAGTCCGGTGAAGGTCATGGCCGCGGCGATGAACAGGGCGCCGGTGACCAGCGCCAGCGCCGAGTTGGCGAAGCCGGTCAGCGCCATGCTGATGGCGGCGGAGGTGCCGTACAGCACCTGCGGGTCCTTGATGGTGGGCGCGGTGCCCAGCAGGAAGGCCATCAGCGTCGTGATCATGATCGCGCTGGCTTCGTAGGACACGGCTTCCGTGATCCACACCACCACCGCGAACGCCAGGATCGCCAGCATGCGATGGCCGGCGACGGGCAGGTCGGCCGGCAACGGCAGCATCAGCACGCCGATCATGACGAGGAAGCCGGCGACCAGGCCGATCGGGATTTTTGTTTTCTTGGGGGCTTGCGAGGCAGGGACAGCGGTTTCCGCAGTCATATCCATCTCCGGTTGAGGTCAAACTGACGGCACCTCGTCACAGCCCTGGGCTGGATCAAAACGAAGTGCCGACGCTACAGAATGATCGTGACGGCATTGAGGAAAACCCGTATTGATGCATATCAATTCGAGGGACAATCGTGCTTGTCGGAAAACCGATCCGGAGATTATGCTCGTCGGCCGGCGAAAATCGCAACCCTGTGAATGTTGCGTAAAAACAAACAAATAACGCAAGCGCGGTCGTGCGGGACCGCTAATTCGTTCGGGTCATGACGCGAATCAGGTCAGCCCAGCGCCAGGCGCAATTGCTCATCCAGGTGCAGCGTGGGCGCCACGCGCCAGCCGCTCTGGGCATAGCGCAGCCATCGTCCCAGCACCAGGTGCGTCAGCAGGCTGGCATGCGCGGCCACGTTGGCCTCGGGCGGCAGGCCGCCATCGGTGACGGCGATGCGCAGCGATTGCTTGATCGACGCCTCGATGCGGTCGTTGATGTGGTTGATGCGCTCCTGCAGCCGGTTGTCCTCGGTGACCAGGGCATCGCCGGTCAGCACCCGCGTCATGCCCTTGTTGCGTTCCGAGAACGTCAGCAGCATCGACACCGTCTGGTGCGCCTGTGACAGGCCGTAGGGTTCGGCGATCGCGATCTGGTTCACCAGCGTGAAGATGCTGGTCTCGATGAACTCGATCAGCCCCTCGAACATCTGCGCCTTGCTGGCGAAATGCCGGTAGAGCGCGGCCTCCGAGACCTCCAGGCGGGCGGCCAGCGCCGCCGTGGTGATGCGCGAGGCGTGCGGCTGCTCCAGCATCTCGGCCAGGGTCTGCAGAATCTGGGTCTTGCGCTCGCCGGGTTTGCTCGCCATGGACGGGTCTGGTGGTACGCAGGCAGGGGTGGGGGAGGGGCGCTAGCCCCGCAAGGGACGCCGGCGCAGCAGCAGATCACTGACGCAGTTTACCCGCAAGTCGACATACGACGGCCGCTGTGCGCGGCCGCGTGAAAACGGCGTTCCCGGATGGAACACGTGCACCGTGCGCAGCCCCGCGCGGCGGGCGCCGCGCAGGTTGGCGAGGGTGTCCTCGACCAGCACCGCCTGGCGCGCCGGCACGCCTTCGCGCGCCAGTACGTAGCGCAGCAGCGCGGGCGAGGGCTTGGGGCGGAATTCACCGTGCAGGCGCATGTGCTCGATGGCCCACAGGCTGTCGAACTGGCGCAGGATGCCCAGCCGCCGCAGCACGGCGCGCGCGTAATGCAGCGGCGCGTTGGTCAGCAGCACCTTGCGGCCGGGCAGTTGGCGCAGTTTGTAGGCCAGCGCCTTCTCGGCGCGCACCAGCGGGTTGACGTCGAAGTCGTGGCTGCGGTGCAGGAAGGCGTGCGGGTCGACGCCATGGTGGCGCACCATGCCGATCATCGTCGCGCCGTAGCGATGCCAGTACTGCTTGCGCACGGCGTTGGCGGTGTCGATGTCGACATCCAGCGCCTCGGCCACGGCCATGGTCATGCCGTGGTCGATCCGCGGAAAGATGGCGTGGGAGGTGTCGTGGAGCGTGTTGTCCAGATCAAACAACCACAGGCGCCCGGGGGCGCCTGTGGCAGTGCGGCGCGAGCGGCGCTGGCGCACCGCCGGCCGCAGCAGGGTGCGCAGCGCTCGCATCAGTGCGAGCTGATCATCGTGCCAACGCCTTGGTCGGTCAGGATTTCCAGCAGCAGGCAGTGCGGCACGCGGCCGTCGACGATGTGCACCGAGTTGACGCCGTTCTTGGCGGCATCGAGCGCGGACGAGATCTTGGGCAGCATGCCGCCCGAGATGGTGCCGTCGGCGAACAGCTCGTCGATGGTCTGGGCCGACAGGCTGCGCAGCAGCTTGCCCGCCTTGTCCAGCACGCCCGGGGTGTTGGTCAGCATCAGCAGCTTTTCGGCGCCCAGCACTTCGGCCATCTTGCCGGCGACAACGTCGGCGTTGATGTTGTAGGCGGTGCCGTCCTCGCCGTAGCCGATGGGCGAGATGACCGGAATGAACTGGTCGTCCTGCAGGGCCTTGACCACCGCCGGCTCGACCAGGGTGATGTCGCCGACGAAGCCGATGTCGATCGGTTCGGCGGGATTTTCCTTGTTGGCCATCAGCTTTTTCTGGGCCTGGATCAGTCCGCCGTCCTTGCCGGTCAGGCCCACGGCCTTGCCGCCGACCTCGTTGATCATCATGACGATGTCCTGCTGGACCTGGCCGCCCAGCACCCATTCGACCACTTCCATGGTCTCGGCGTCGGTGACGCGCATGCCCTGGATGAAGGTGCCCTGCTTGCCGATGCGGCGCAGCGCGTCGTCGATCTGCGGACCGCCGCCGTGCACCACCACCGGATTCAGACCCACCAGCTTGAGCAACACCACGTCATGCGCGAAGCTGCGTTGCAATCGCTCTTCCGTCATGGCGTTGCCGCCGTACTTGACCACGATGGTTTTGCCGTGGAATCGTCGGATATAAGGCAGCGCTTCGGAGAGCACCGCGGCTTTGACAGCAGGAGACGAGACGGCAGCAGGGTCGGGGGTGTCGGTCATGGCAGCTAAGTCGGCAATAAGTAGGGTATGAAAGTTAGAGGTTGAAAGCCTGCGCCGATGATGGCGCGATGGCATTGCCCCCCCGTGGGGGCGTGGGGTCCGGCAGTAAAAAATGCCTGCACAGGAACGCGTTGGCAACGCGGTAGCGCAAGCATACGACGGATTGTAGTCTGCGCAGGTTCCTTATGCTTTAAACCCATGTTCATATGCCCGACAAATAACCGGCATTGGGGTAAATTGGGGGCGTTTTCGCAACGGAGCGCCCCTCATGAGGGGGATTCTCCACACCGGCTGGGCATTTGCCCCCAATTTCTACCTATAAAAGAGGCAACTCATGCGTTTGAATTTCGTCCGTTCCGCCCTGGTGGCGTCGGCTCTCCTGGTGGCGGCCACCGCCGCTCACGCCGAAAAGATCGTGGTGGGCGCCACCCAGGTCCCGCACGCCGAGATCCTGGAAGTGGTCAAGCCGCAGCTGGCCAAGGAAGGCGTGGAACTCGACATCAAGGTCTTCAACGACTACGTCCAGCCCAACCTGCAACTGGCCGACAAGCAGCTCGACGCCAACTTCTTCCAGCACAAGCCGTACCTGGACACCTTCAACAAGGACCGCAAGGCCACGCTGGTGCCGGTCGCCCTGGTGCACGTCGAACCCTTCGGCGGCTACTCCAAGAAGATCAAGACCCTGGCCGAACTGAAGGACGGCGCCATCGTCGCCATCCCGAACGACCCGTCCAACGGCGGCCGCGCGCTGGTGCTGCTGCAGAAGCAGGGCATCATCAAGCTGAAGGATCCGTCCAACATCCTGGCGACCGCCGCCGACGTGGTCGAGAACCCCAAGAAACTGAAGTTCCGCGAACTCGAGGCCGCCATGCTGCCGCGCTCGCTGGATGACGTCGACCTGGCCCTGATCAACACCAACTACGCGCTCGAAGCCGGCCTGGTGCCGACCAAGGACGCGCTGTTCATCGAAGGCGCCGACTCGCCCTACGCCAACATCCTGGTGACCCGCGCCGACAACAAGGACGCGCCGGGGATCAAGAAGCTGGTCAACGCGCTGCACTCGCCCGAGGTGAAGAAGTTCATCCTCGACAAGTACAAGGGCGCCGTGGTGCCGGCGTTCTGATCGCGACGCGGGCCTGACTCCGCCGCCGAAACCGCCCGCGCATGCGGGCGGTTTCTTTTTGGGCCGGGACACGGCGTCGGGTACGGGCAGGGGCCGCGTGGCCTGGCCCCGGGGGCGGCGCCGGCGCGTTGGGGCGAGACTCAATGAAAACCGCCCGGCAAGCGGGCGGTTCTGAACAATGGCGGGGCGGGATCAGCCGGCGGCCAGGGCCTTTTCGACGGTGGCGTGGAATTCGGCCACGTCGTATTCACCCAGGTAGCGCTTGATAATGTGTCCCTGCTTGTCGATCAGGAACGCGGTGGGCGTCAGGCGGATGTCGCCGAAGGCGCGGGCGATGTCGCCCTTGGTGTCCAGCGCCACCGGGAACGGCAGCTTGCGGCTTTCGGTGAAGTTCAGCACGAAGTTGGGCGGATCGTAGTCCATGGCGACCGCGATGGCCTCGTAGCCCTTGCCCGCGTACTCGTTGTAGGCGGAGATGGTCTCGGGCATCTGCTTGACGCAGGTGACACAGCTGGTGGCCCAGAACTTCACCAGCACCACCTTGCCGCGCAGGTCCTGCATCGAGAAGGTCTTGCCTTCCAGCGTGGTGAAGGTGACGTTGGGCGCGGTCTGCGCCGGGCGCATGACGAACCAGGCGCCGATGCCGACCGCCACCAGGACGGCCAGGGCTACGATGGCTTTTTTCATTTGATGGGCATGGCCTCTACGGCGCTGCCACCGCTGGGCGCGCCGCCGCCGCTGCCGGCGGCATTCGGGTCGCTCTCGATGGGGGCCTTGGTTTCAGTGGTGGTCGACTTGCTGCCGCTGTTCGACAGGCGAATCGCTTCCTCGCGGCTGATGGTCTCGAACAGTTTAACCACCTTTGCGACGCCGCCGAGATCCGCCACGGCGTTGGCGGCGTAGTCGCCCTCGGCCTGCGTCACCTTGCCCATCAGGTAGACCACGCTGTGGTCGGTGGTGACGGCGATGGTGCCCGAGGGCACGTACTTGGTGTTGAGCAGGGCGGTCTTGGCCTTGGAGGTGAGCCAGGTGTCGTTCGAACGCACGCCGAAGGACGCGATCGGGCCGACGGTGAGCTGGTTGATCACCTGCTTGACGTTCTCGACGCTCTGGGCGATGGCGGTGGCCTGGGACTTGGCTTCCTCGGTGGGCACGTCGCCGGTCAGCAGCAGGTGGCCGCCATAGGCCATGGCATTGACGCGCGCCGTTTCGCCCAGCTTCTGGGAGATCTGGCTCTGGGCCTTGAAGGCCATGTTCTGGTCTTCGAGCTGGATGCCCGAGGTGCGGCGGTCGGTCACCACCAGCGCGGTGGTGGCGGCGGCGCCGCCCACGATCAGGGGGGCGCAGGCGGACAGCGACAGGGCCGCGCCGGACAGGGCCGCGGCGAGCAGCAGGGGGCGGGCGGCGGTTCTGACGTCTGAAATCATTCGGTGTCTCCAAGCAGAAGAGCGTCAATGCCGTCGCAAAGCGCATGCAACAGCAGTATATGGACTTCCTGGATCCGCATGGTGCGATCGCTGGGAACACATAGATGGACGTCCATCGGCGTAATGAGTTCCCCCATGACGCCGCCGCCCTTGCCGGTCAGGGCCAGCACGTGCATTTCACGGCTGGCTGCGGCCTCCATGGCGCGCACCACATTGGGCGAATTGCCACTGGTGGAGATGGCCACCAGCACGTCGCCGGCCTGGCCGAAGGCGTTCACCTGGCGTTCGAACACTTCGTCGAAGCCATAGTCGTTGCCGACGGCGGTCAGGATCGAGGTGTCGGTGTTCAGGGCGATGCCGGCCAGGGGCAGGCGTTCGCGTTCGAAGCGGCCCACCAGCTCGGCGATGAAATGTTGCGCGTCGGCGGCCGAGCCGCCGTTGCCGCAAGCCAGAATCTTGCCGTTGTTGGCCAGGGCGCCAAACAGCACGTCCACCGCGATCGCCAGCGGCTCGGCCAGCACGTTCATGCTTTGTTCGTACGTGGCCATGGCGTCGCGAAAGTGCGACGTCATTCGAGAGGTCATATCCATGGCCGCGATTATCTCACGGGCGGGCCGGAATCAAGCCAGCGCGAACGCCGCGCGCAGCCACCGGACCTGGCCGCCGTCGAACACCACGGCGTCGAAGCGTGCGGCGGGCGTGGCGCCATGCCAGTGGCGCAGGGCCAGGGTCGGCAGCCAGTGCGCCGCCGCGCGCGCCAGGCGCGCCTGCTTGTCGCGGCCGATGCTGGCGGCCGCGCCGCCATAGGCGCCGCCCTGGCGCGAGCGCACTTCGACGAACACGAGGACGTCGCCGTCGCGCATGACCAGGTCGATCTCGCCGGCGCGGCAGCCCAGGTTGCGGGCCAGCAGCACCAGGCCGGCGGCCCGCAGCAGGCGCAGGGCGGCGTCTTCGTGGCCATCGCCGATACGCTGGCGCGGCGAGCGCCGCGGCGCCGGGCGATCGTCGGCGTTGGCGCGCGTCGAGGCGCGCCGGCGCCGCTTTTGCGCGCGGCGGCGCGCCGCCAGGGCCAGCTCGAAAGCGAATGTGTCATCCGGCATGCCAGTTCCGAAACGGGGGACGATGGCGGCTACACTGGCATGGTTTTCCGCGTAAGTAGGCAGCAATGAATCAAAATGTCTCATCCCCGGTGGCCGGCGACGCCTGGACCCGCGTCGCTGAACGCGTGGCCGGGCAGCATTTGCCCGCCTCGACGCTGTATGTGGTGGCCACACCGATCGGCAATCTGGGCGACCTGGGGCTGCGCGCCTGGCATGCGCTGCAACGCGCCGACGTGATCGCGGCCGAAGACACCCGCGCCAGCCGCACGCTGCTGGACGCCTGGGGCGTCAGCACGCCGCTGATGGCGGCGCACCGGCACAACGAGGCCGCGGCGGCGCAGGCGATCTGCGAGCGTCTGGCCCAGGGCCAGCGCGTGGCGCTGGTGTCGGACGCCGGCGCGCCCGCGGTCAGCGATCCCGGCGCGCGCGTGGTGCGCGCGGTGCGCGAGGCCGGTTTCGCGGTGGTGCCGGTGCCCGGTCCCAGCGCCGTGATCGCCGCGCTGATGGGCAGCGGCGTCACCACCGACGAGAATCCCGCCTACGCTTTCGCCGGCTTTCCGCCGTCCAAGGCCACCGCGCGCCAGCGCTGGCTGCGCACCTGGTGCGCGCTGCCGGCGCCGGTGGTGATGTTCGAATCGCCGCACCGGCTGGCCGCGACGCTGGCCGATCTGCTGGAGGTCTGCGGCCCCGCCCGCCTGCTGACCGTGGCGCGCGAGCTGACCAAGCGCTTCGAGGAGATCGCCACGTTTCCGCTGGGCGAGGCCGCCGCCTGGCTGGCGGCCGACGCGCACCGCGAGCAGGGCGAGTTCGTGCTGATCGCGCATGCCCAGGCCGGCCAGGAGGCCGATGAAGACGCCGATCCGCGCGCCGACGCCTTGCTGGACGCGCTGCTCGAAACCCTGTCGGTGCGCGACGCCTCGAAGATCGCCGCCAAGGTCACCGGCCTGTCGCGCGACGTCCTGTACAACCGGGCCCTGGCCCGCAAGAATTCGTAAGCCCATGATCTACACCGCAGAGACCCGCAAGCGTCCCGGCGAAGCCGCGGAGCCGATCGTCTACCGTGACATCCCCACGCCGCTGGGCGAAATGCGTCTGGTCGCCAGCGCCAAGGGCCTGCGCGGCGCCTGGTTCACCGACCAGACCCTGCTGCCTTCGACCGAGGGCTGGACCCGCAGCGAATCCGATCCCATCCTGGAACAGGCGCGGCGCGAGCTGGATGAATGGTTCGCCGGCCAACGCCGCGAGTTCGAGGTGGCGCTGGATCCGGTCGGCACGCCGTTCCAGCATGAAGTCTGGCGCGCCTTGTGCAAGCTGGATTTCGGCCAGCTCGCCAGCTACGGCGAACTGGCGCGCACCGTGGGGCGGCCCAAGGGCGCGCAGGCCATCGGCGGCGCCGTCGGCCGCAATCCCGTCATCATCATCATTCCGTGCCATCGCATCATCGGCGCCGATACCTCGCTGACCGGCTTCGGCGGCGGCCTGCCGCGCAAGCAGGCGCTGCTCAAACATGAAGGCAGCGAGTACCTGAGCCGCAATCCGCGCGCGCGGCGCGTCTGTGACGGCCAGGCGCAACTGCCGTTCGAGCAGCCGTCGTTCGACTGGCCGCCGGGGCCGTAGGCGGCGGGCCGCGTTATTGCGCGGCGATGCTGGGCGTGATGCCGATGCGGTCGGAAACCAGCTGCACCGCGTTCAGGGCGCTCTGGCGATCCGGATAGGGGCCGATCTTGACCCGGTACAGGTTGTTCGATTGCTCCACGGCCGCGGGCGGCGCGCCTGCCGCGCCCAGCTGCGTGTTGATGCGGCTGACCAGCGACTGCGCGTTGGCCGGCTGGCTGAACGCGCCCACCTGCAGATAGACATTGCCGATGCCGCCGGCCGCCGGTTGGCGCACCGGCGCGCTGCCCGGCGCGGGCGCCGGCTGCTGCGCCAGCGGTTGCGGCTCGAGCGCCACGGGGGCGGCCGCCACGGGCGTGGCCACCGGCGTCGAACCGGTCGCCGAGGCGGGCTCGGGGGCGGGCCCTTGCGAGGCCCATCGGCGGATCTCGTCCTGCTGGATGCTTTTCACCACCACCTGGCCGCTGCCCGGCCCGATGATGCCCAGCTTGTAGGCGGCCACGTACGACAGGTCCATGATGCGGTCGCTGTGGAACGGCCCGCGGTCGTTGACCCGCACGATGATGGTCTTGCCGTTGACCAGGCTGGTGACCCGCGCATAGCTGGGAATCGGCAGCGTGGTGTGGGCCGCCGTCATGGCGTACATGTCGTACGGTTCGCCGATCGAGGTCGAGTTGCCGTGGAATTTCTTGCCGTACCACGAGGCGATGCCCTGGCGCTTGTAGGGCTGGCCGGTGGTGTCCGGCACGTAACGCTGGCCGAACACCACGTAGGGGCGGTTGGCGCCGCTGGCGTAGGGCTCGATGCGCGGCACCGCGTCCGGCACCTGGTCCAGGTTGGACGGCGGATTGGCGTCCGGGCCGTCGTCCTTGTAGTACCCGCCGCCCTTTTTACGTCCCCCGGTGGAAGAGCAGCCGGCCACGGCAATGGCCAGCAACAGCATCATCAGGATATGGAGCGGACGGGACAGGATCATGCGGATTCGTCGGGCAGTTGGGTGCGATGGCGCACCAGCAGCGGGTCGTGGTCGGCAAAGCGCTTGGCCAGTTGTTCGACCACATAGACCGAACGGTGCTGGCCGCCGGTGCAGCCGATGGCGACGGTGAGGTAGTTGCGGGTGTCTTGCGTGTACTGCGGCAGCCAGCGGTTCAGGAAGCCGGTGATGTCGTCGATCATCAGCCCCACCTGTTCATAACCCGCCAGCCAGGCGGCGACGGGTTCGTCGCGGCCGGTCAGCGGACGCAGGTTGCGGTCGTAGTAGGGATTGGGCAGGCAGCGCACGTCGAACACCAGGTCGGCGTCGCGCGGCACGCCGCGCTTGTACGCGAACGATTCGAAGGTCAGCACCAGCGGCGCGCGGTCGGCCTGGATCAGGTCGCGGATCCAGGCGCGCAATTGGCCCGGCGTCAGCTCCGAGGTGTCGATGACGTGTTCCTGCTCGCGCAGCGGCGCCAGCAGTTCGCGTTCGAGCGCGATGCAGTCGGTCAGCGACGGCGCGGTGCCGCCGCGTTGCAGGCGGTCGGTCAGCGGATGGCGGCGGCGGGATTCGGAATAGCGCTGCACCAGGGTGTCGGTGCTGGCGTCCAGGAACACCACGCGCAGGCTGGTGCCCATGGCGCGCAGCGCGGTGACCACATCGGGAAGTTCGGCCAGTTCGCCGGGCGAACGCACGTCGATGGCGACGGCCACGCGTTCCAGGCCGTCGTCGCGGGCGTTGGCCACGAACTCGGTCAGGAACCGCACGGGCAGGTTGTCGACGCAGGTGTAGCTGGCGTCCTCGAGCATGCGCAGGGCAACGGACTTGCCTGAGCCTGAGATGCCGGTAACGAGGACGACTTTCAACATGGACATGATTGTGGCACGCTTTTCCAGGAGGATGCCGGCGGGTTGGCATCTGATATGGCCGTAAACTGCGAATCTGCGCCTGTACTGCCTGGCGGGACCCGGCGTAAGCTTGGGCACCCGCACACACGACCGATTCATCTACGCGCCCCGCCGCCATGCGCTTTCGGGGTTGGAATTCGACTTAGTGTTAACTGATCCTAGATGTTAGCCTTCATTTCCTTTCGTAGTGTTTCACTGCCACGGTTCCGGGCAAAATCCCGCCTCCTGGCCGCCGCCGTTGTTGCCTTTTCGACAGCGCCCGCGTTGGCCCAGGACACGCCCCAGGCGCTGCAGCCCGGCACCATGGCGGCGCGGGTGGCGGCCTGTACGGCCTGTCATGGCGAGCAGGGCCGCGCCGGCGCCGACGGGTACTACCCGCGCCTGGCGGGCAAGCCGCAGGAATACCTCTACCACCAGCTGCTGAACTTCCGCGACGACCGGCGCCAGTACCGGCCCATGGCGCACCTGTTGACGGGCCTGCCCGACGCCTACCTGCACGAGATGGCCGCCTATTTCTCGGCGCAGCACGTGCCGTATCCGCCGCCGGTGCGCGCCGAGGTCTCGGCCGCCACGCTCGAGGCCGGCCGCAAGCTGGCGCTGTCGGGCGATGCCGCCCGTGGCCTGCCGGCCTGTGCCGCCTGTCATGGCGCCTCGCTCGGCGGGGTGCTGCCGGCCATTCCCGGCTTGCTGGGCCTGCCGCGCGACTACGTCGGCTCGCAGATCGGCAGCTGGAAGAACGGCCTGCGCCGCGCCGCCGCGCCGGACTGCATGGCGGACATCGCCCACAAGCTCACGCCCGAAGACATCGGCGCCCTGGCGGCCTGGCTGTCGTCGCAGCCGGTGGCCGACACCTATGCGCCCGAGCCCGCCGGCGCTTTGCGCCTGCCCGCCGAGTGCGGCAGCCAGGCGCAACGTTGAGGGGCCGCCGGATGAAACTGATGAAGCGAATCCTGGGCGCCTTGCTGGCGCTGGCCGTGATCGCGCTGGGCGCGCTGTATTGGCTCGGCACGCGCGACGACGCCAGCACCGGCGCGGCCGTGGCGCCGGCCGATCCGCAGCAGCGCATCGAGCGCGGCCGCTACCTGGCGCTGGCCGGCAATTGCATGGCCTGCCACACCGCGCGCGGCGGCCAGGCCTATGCCGGCGGCACGCCCATCCCGACGCCGTTCGGCACGATCTACGGACCCAACATCACGCCCGACGAGAAGACCGGCATCGGCGCCTGGAGCGCGGACGATTTCTGGCAGGCGCTGCACAACGGCAAGTCGCGCGACGGCACGCTGCTGTACCCGGCCTTCCCGTACACCGAATACACCCGCGTGACGCGGGCGGACGCCGATGCGCTGTTCGCCTACCTGCGCACGATCACGCCGGTGAACCAGCCCAGCCGCGCGCCCGATCTCGATTTCCCGTACGACCAGCGCCTCCTGCTGGCCGCCTGGCGCGCCCTGTATTTCCGGCCGGGGGTGCAGGAAGCCGATTCGGGCCAGTCGACGCAGTGGAACCGCGGCCGCTATCTGGTCGAGGGCCTGGGCCATTGCGCCGCCTGCCACGCGCCGCGCAACAGCCTGGGCGCGACGCGCGCGGCCGACGGCCTGGCCGGCGGCATCATCCCGATGCTGGACTGGTATGCGCCGCCGCTGACCAATGATCCGCGGACGGGCCTGGGACGCTGGTCGGCCGAGGATATCGCCGCCTTGCTGCGCACCGGCATGGCGGCGCATTCCAGCGCCAGCGGTCCGATGGCCGAGGTGGTGCTGGGCAGCACCCAGCACCTGACCGAGGACGATGCGCTGGCGATGGGCGTGTACCTGAAGTCGTTGCCGGCGACCCCCGTGGCGGCACGGCCGGCCACGCCGGTCTCGCCGGCGGCCATGGAGCTGGGCGGCAAGATCTACCGCCAGCAATGCGTGCAATGCCACCAGCCGCAAGGCGAGGGCAGTCCCGGCGCCTGGCCCGCGCTGGCGGGCAATCCGACGGTGACCGCGCCGTCGCCGGTCAACGCCATCCGCATGGTGCTGGACGGCGGCTTCGCGCCCGCCACCGCGGCCAACCCGCGGCCGCACGGCATGCCGCCGTTCGGCCAATTGCTCAATGACAACGATATCGCGATGCTGGTGTCCTACATCCGCAACAGCTGGGGCAACGAGGCGGGCGGCGTGACGCCGCTGGAGGTCAAGCGCGCCCGCGCCGCCTCGACCCGCAACTGATCAGGACGAGTGCGCGGCCGCGCGCGCCATCTCGCCCAGGACGCGGATGGCGTCGGCCTGGGCCTCGTCCCAGGGGTGGCCGTAGTTCAGCCGCAGCGCGTTGCCGAACCGGCCGCTGGCCGAGAAGATCGGGCCGGGCGCCACGCTGATGCCGCGCGCCAGCGCTTGCCGATGCAGGGCCAGCGCATTGACCGCCGCCGGCATCTCCAGCCACAGGAAAAAGCCGCCCTGCGGCCGCGTCACGCGGGTGCCCGCGGGAAACTCGCGCGCGATCGCATTGGCCATCAGATCCTGTTGTGCCTGCAGCGTTTCGCGCAGGCGGCGCAGGTGGCGGTCGTAGCCGCCTTGTTCCAGGTATTCGGCGATGGCGCCCTGCGCCGGGCTCGACGCCGACAGCGTGGACGACAGCTTCAGCCGCTGCACGCGCTGCGTATAGCGGCCCGCGCTGGCCCAGCCGATGCGGTAGCCCGGCGCCAGGCATTTGGAGAATGAGGAGCAGTGCAGCACCAGGCCCTGCTTGTCGAAGGCCTTGGCGGGCACCGGCCGCGTCGCGCCGAAATACAGTTCTCCGTAGACATCGTCCTCGATCAACGGGATCTGGTGGCGCGCCAGCAGTTCGACCAGTTGCCGTTTCTTGTCCTCGGGCATCAGGCTGCCCAGCGGATTCTGGAACTGCGTCATCAGCCAGCAGGCCCTGGGCGCGTGACGCTGGATCGCGGCTTCCATCGCGCCCAGGTCGATGCCGGTGCGTGGATGCGTCGGCACTTCCAGCGCCTTCAGCCCCAGGCGCTCCAGCGCCTGCAGCGCGCCGTAGAAGGTCGGCGCTTCGACGATGACCGTATCGCCGGGCTGCGTCACCGCCTGCAGGCACAGGTTGAGCGCTTCCAGCGCGCCGTTGGTGACCACGATGTCGTTGGCCGGCACGTTGATGCCGGCGATCAGGTAGCGCAACGCGATCTGCCGGCGCAGGCCTGGGTTGCCGGGCGACAGGTCCTCCATCGTGTCCAGCGGATCCTGGCGCTTGAGATGCGCCGACATGGCCTGGGCCAGCCGTGGCAGCGGGAACAGCAGGGGGGACGGAAAGGCGGAGCCCAGCGGCGTGACGTCGCGGTTGCGCACCGAATCGAGGATGTCGAAGATGCGTTCGCTGATCGCCAGTTCGGTCGATTCGCCGTCGGGACAGGAGGTGTCGGGTTCCGGCGGCAGGCTGTCGCCGCGCGCGTTGACGTAGTAGCCGGAGCGGGGGCGGGCGCGGATCAGGCCGCGCGCTTCCAGCAGGTAGTAGGCCTGGAACACCGTCGACGGGCTGACGCCGCGGCTGGCGCAGGCGTCGCGCACCGACGGCAGCTTGTCGCCCACGCGCAGCACGCCGTCGCGGATGGACCTGGCGATCTCGTTGGCGAGTTTCTCGTAAAGGCTCACGGTGCCGCGCGGCGACGCGCGTTCACTTGCTGCTTTGCAGGATCGCCATCGCCTGGCGTTCCATGAATTCGCCCAGGGTGTCGATGCCGCGCAGCTTGAGGATGGTGTTGCGCACCGCGGCTTCGACCAGCACCGCCAGGTTGCGGCCGGCGGCCACCTGCAGCATGACCTTGCGCACCGGCAGGCCCAGCATGTCCTGGGTGATGTCCTGCAGCGGCAGGCGTTCGAACTTGTCCTGCGCGGTGGCGCGCACCAGGTGCACGATCAGCTTCAGGCGCATCTTGCGGCGCACCGAGGTCTCGCCGAAGATGGTGCGGATGTCGAGCAGGCCCAAGCCGCGCACTTCCAGCAGGTTCTGCAGCAGCTGCGGGCAGTGGCCTTCTATCATGTTGGGTGCGGTGCGCGAGAACTCGACCGCGTCGTCGGCCACCAGGCCGTGGCCGCGCGAGATCAGTTCCAGCGCCAGTTCGCTCTTGCCCAGGCCGGATTCGCCGGTGATCAGCACGCCCAGGCCCAGCACGTCGAGGAACACGCCGTGCACGGTGGTGGTGGGGGCGAGCTTCTTGCCCAGGTAGATGCGCAGCAGGTCGATCAGCTGCGCGGCCGCCACCGGGGTGGACAGCAGCGGCACCTGGTGCTGGTCGCACTGGTCCACCAGGTCCTGCGGCGGCGTGAGGCCGTCGGCCAGCAGGATGGCGGGCACGCCGCCGATCAGCAGCTCGTCCATGTGGTGCATGCGGCGGCGCAGGTCGAAGCGGGTGTAGTACGCCAGCTCTTCCTGGCCGAACACCTGGATGCGCGACGGGTGGATCAGGTTGAGGTGGCCCACCAGGTCGGCGGCCGCCATGCCGTCATCGGGAATCGCGCGGTCCGCGGCCCCTTGGCCGGAAATCCAGTTGAAAGGGATTTTGTCGGCGTTGTCGTCGACGAGTTCCTGCACCGTGAGCATGGCAGCGTTTCCGCGAGGGGTCAGAGTTGGCCGGTGGTGAGCATCTTGTGGACGACGGCCGGGTCGGTCTCGGTGGCCAGCGCTTCTCGCAACGCCTTGTTCGACATGAGCTGCGCCAGTTCCGCCAGGATATCCAGGTGCTGCTGCGTGGCGGTTTCGGGCACCAGCAGACAGAGCAGCATCGATACGGGCTGGCCGTCAGGCGCGTCGAACGTGATGGGCTGCGCCAGGCGGATGAAGGCGGCAAGCGCCTGCTCCAGGCCTTTCACGCGGCCGTGCGGCACGGCCACGCCCTGGCCGAGCGCGGTCGAGCCCAGGCGCTCCCGCGCAAACAGGCTGTCGAACACGAGTGCGCGTGCCAAGCCGTGGTTGTTTTCAAAGAGGAGGCCAGCCTGTTCGAACGCGCGCTTCTTGCTCGTGGCGAGCATATCGAGGACGACGTTGCCGGCGGGAAGGATGCGCGACAAATGATTCATCAGGTCATTATAGGGTTATATGACGCACTGCAAAAAAACGCCGGCCGGGGACATCCGCGTCGTGGTCTGAACCCTCCTGGATCAGGCCGCCGGTCCCGGGACGAGAGCGACAGCATAGACCGATAGCGCGGGGTTGTGGGCATTCTTCTCGCGCAGGCGGGTATACCAGTACGGTATGGCATTGGTGCGTGGCGCGGGTTTGCAGGCGGGAAAAGGCGATCCGAGGGCGTGTGCCGGCGAATGGGGGACGGGAGGTGCGGGGAGGGGAGGGAGTTTGCCGATGCCCCGGCTGGACGATACGTCTAGCGGGACACCGGGACTTAGGCAGGATTCAAGAATCGCTGTTTAGCTTGGCTCGCACGGCGAGCGGGTCATGAAGCGCGGTGTTACTGGGTTGGCGAAAGATTCGCCGCTTGCCGCTTCACGGACTCTGCCGTGTGACTTCGTACCTTGTCCTTGTGCTTGATGACCTGACGGTCGACTTTGTCAGCAAGAAGGTCGATCGCGGCGTAGAGATTTTCATCGGTTGCTTCACAATGAATGTCCTTGCCACTAAGACGCATGGTGATTTCGGCTCTGTGCCGCAGGGGCTCTACTGAGAGCATGACCTGGGTATCGATGACGTGATCGAAATGCCGCAGCACTCGCGCCAGTTTGTTCATGACATATTCCCGGATGGCCGGGGTGACGTCGAGGTGACGACCGCAGATGCTCAGGTTCATAGTGTGCTCTCCTTCTAAAAGAGGAAAAAATGGTGCGCGGAAGGCGCGGTTGGGGTCGTTAGGCGTTCTCCTTGTTTGAGGGGTTCGTTTGATACTAGTGTATAGACTCGGGCCGATAAAACAAGCTGACCTAACGCAAGTTCATGGCATTTTCATGGCGACCGCCCAGGGGCGCGCCCGGGCCCGCGCGGGGGCCCTGGGACTTTCCCCTATCCGGGGGTGTTACATGCGGAAGTGTTCGCCCAGGTAGACGCGGCGCACGGCCGGATCGCCGACGATTTCGTCGGGATGACCGTCGGTCAGCACCTTGCCTTCGCTGATGATGTAGGCGCGGTCGCAGATGCCCAGCGTTTCGCGCACGTTGTGGTCGGTGATCAGCACGCCGATGCCGCGGCCCTTCAGGAAGCGCACGATGCGCTGGATCTCGATCACGGCGATGGGGTCCACGCCGGCGAACGGTTCGTCCAGCAGGATGAAGCGCGGGCTGGTGGCCAGCGCGCGCGCGATTTCGACGCGACGGCGCTCGCCGCCCGACAGCGAGATGGCGGCGTTGCTGCGGATATGGCCGATCTGCAGTTCTTCGAGCAGCAGTTCCATCTGCTCGTTGATCTTGGGCGTGGACAGCGTGCGGCCGTCCGGCCCGATCTGCAGTTCCAGCACCGCGCGGATGTTCTGCTCGACCGTCAGGCGGCGGAACACCGAGGCGTCCTGCGGCAGGTACGACAGCCCCATGCGGGCGCGCTTGTGGATCGGCATCGCGGTGATGACCGAGCCGTCGATCTCGATGCGGCCGGCGTCGGCCGGCACCAGGCCCACGATCATGTAGAAGCTGGTGGTCTTGCCGGCGCCGTTGGGGCCGAGCAGGCCGACCACTTCGCCGCTGGAGACGGACAGGGACACGTCCTGCACCACGGTGCGGCCGTTGTAGGTCTTGCGCAAGCCGGTTGCGCGCAGGCTGCCCTGCTTGACGCCCGAAGGGGCGGAGGTCACGGGAGTCTGCACTGAAGGTTGGTTCATCGTGGCTGCGTGTGGGTGACGTGGGAGGCGCTTTCAGCGCCCCTTCTTCGATTCCTGCTGCTTGCGGCACTCGGCCACCGCGGCATCCGACTTGGCGCGCGGTTCGGCCACGGAACGGACCCGGCCGCCGGCCGCCGAGGAGTTCGGGCCACCCTGGGCTTCGTAGGTGCCGCTCTTCTCGTTGTAGCGCACCCGGTCGCCGCGGATCGTGTCAAACGGTTTGCCACAGACGTAGCGCACCACCACGGCCTGGCCGATCAGGTCGAAGGTGCTGTTGGTGCCGTCGTATTCGGCGCGCAGGCCCTTGCCCTCGATCAGTTCGAAGGTCTCGGGGCGTTCCTGGCGGATGGTGACGACCTTGCCCTTGTTGGCGGTGGCGGTGCCGTACTGGTTGCCGGCGGCGTCCTCGCGCATTTCCAGGTTGTCGGAGGTGAGCGTCATCAGGCCGCGCGTCATGTTGACGTTGCCGGTGAATACGCTCTGCTTCTTCACGTCGTCATAGTGCAACGTGTCCGACAGGATCGTGGTGGTGGGCTCTTCGGCGGGGGCGGTCTTGCTCGAGCCGGCGGCGGCCGGCTTGGGGTCGGCCGCGAGCGCCGGCGCTACCGCCGATGCCATCAGCAGCACCGCGCCAAGCAGGCGCGTGGTGGGGGCAATGCGAATCCGGAAGTCGGTCATGGTTTCTTCTGGTCAGTGGTGTTGGCAGGCGTTTCGGCCGGGCGGCGCGATTTGTTTTCCGTGCCGGCGATTTCCACGTCGGTGGAGGCGGATACCTGCAGTTGGCGTGTCTTGTTGTTGTAGTGCATGCCCTTGCCGTTCATGCGCGAGCGTCCCTTGATGACCTCGGCCGGCAGGTCGGTGTAGACCACGTCGTCGTCGGGCAGCAGGATCAGTTGCTGGCTGCGCACGTCCAGGACGTCGTTGTTGGCGTCCGGCTGGCGGTGCACGTGCGCGTCGCCGTTCATGACGATGCGCTTGCCGCCCTGTTCCATGACGGCCGTCTTGGACACGCCCACGGTGATGGGGCTGGCTTCGCGCTGGCCGACGGCCCGCGGCTGGGTGATGTGATACGAATCGTCGTCCGGGAAATGCTCGGCGTATTCGCCCTCCAGCCGGTTGATGGGGCGGCCGGTGGGGTCGGTGCGCAGCATCACGAAATTGCGCGACCAGGCGTCCATTTCGTGCGTGACGCGGCGCGGCGGGTCCGTCTGGATGGCCCGCTGCGCGTAGTCGGCGGCCCAATACGTGCTGGCGACGAGCACCAGCAGCAGGAACAGCGCGATCAGGGAAGGGAAACGATCTTTCATCAGGTCTGAAGGGCGTGATTGGGGGCGCGTTTACTGGATGGCGCCAGGACCGAGCAGCCCCGGCGCCGCCAGGAAACCGCCCAGCCGGCCCTGGGAGGCCAGCAGCAGGTCGCAGCATTCGCGCACCGCGCCGTTGCCGCCAGGTTGCGTGGCGATCCAGTGGGCCGCCTGGCTGACGTAGCCCGGCGCATTCGGCACGCTGGCGGCGAAGCCGGCGCGTTGCATGGCCGGCAGGTCGATGATGTCATCGCCCATGTAGCCGGTCTGGTTCAGTTGGACCGCGCTGCGCTGCGCAAGTTCGGCCAGCGCGGTGCCCTTGTCGCGCACGCCCTGCATGATCTCGGAAATGCCCAGCTCGGCGGCGCGGCGCGCGACGATCGGGCCGGAGCGGCCGGTCATCAGCGCCACTTTCAGGCCGCCTTCCATCAGCAGGCGCAGGCCGTGGCCATCGAGCGCATGGAAGCGCTTCTGGACTTCGCCGGTCTCGCCGTAATACAGGCCGCCGTCGGTCAGCACGCCGTCCACGTCGAAGACCATCAGGCGCACGGCGGCGGCGCGTTCGCGCACGGCCGGCGCGATACGGGCCAGGACCAGGGCTTCGGCGGGGTGGGTGATCGAGGAGGGAAGGGTCATAGTCATACCACTTTGGCGGCCATCAGGTCGTGCATGTGCAAGGCGCCGAGCAGGGCGCCATCGGCGTCCAGCACCAGCATGTGATTGAGCCGCAGTTCGTCCATCTGGCGCGCGGCCTCGACGGCGAGCGCGTCCGGGTTGATGCTGCGCGGCGAGCGCGTCATGCCGGCCTCGACCGTGAGGCTGCGGATGTCGCCGTGGCGCGCGATCAGGCGGCGCAGGTCGCCGTCGGTGAAGATGCCCACCGGGCGGTGCTGGGCATCGCTCACCACGGTCATGCCCATGCCCTTGGCGGACATGACCTCGAGCGCCTGCGAGACCGGCGTGCCCTGCGCCACGACGGGCAGGGCGTCGCCCTGGCGCATGACGTTGCGCACGTGGGTCAGCAGGCGGCGGCCAAGCGCGCCGCCCGGGTGCGAGCGGGCGAAATCCTGCGGCCCGAACCCGCGCGCCTCGAGACAGGCCACGGCCAGCGCATCGCCCAGGGCCAGGGCCGTGGTGGTGCTGGCGGTGGGCGCCAGGTTCAGCGGGCAGGCTTCCTGGGACACGCTGGCGTCCAGGTGGACGTCGGCCAGCAGGGCCAGTTCGGATTGCGGATTGCCGGTGATGGCGACCAGGCCGGCGCCCATGCGGCGGGCCACCGGCAGGATGGTCAGCAGTTCCTGGCCGGTGCCGGAGTACGAAATGGCGATCAGGACGTCGTCGCGGGTGATCATGCCCAGGTCGCCGTGCACGGCCTCGGCGGCATGCACGAAGAAGGCGGGCGTGCCGGTCGAGGCCAGCGTGGCGGCGATCTTGCGGGCGATGTGGCCGGTCTTGCCGATGCCGCTGACGACCACGCGCCCACGGCAGGCCAGCAGCATCTCGACGACCCGCGCGAAGCTGTCGTCCAGCCGCGCGGACAGGTCCAGGATGCCCTGGCTTTCGATTTGCAGCGTCCGGCGCGCAGATGCCAGCGCGGTCTCGGACGTTGTGGTGGGATGGTCGGTCATCAGGGGATTTTAATATCAGGTTGCGGGTTTGCCCCTGGGAGGGGGGTATGGCATCCTGGCGACTCTTTTATCCGGCTATCAATCTTTCCTTTCCAGGCCCGCTCATGTCCAGCATTCCCAGTCCCGTCCTTGGCACGCCCCTGTCCCCCCTGGCCACCCGAGTCATGCTGCTCGGATCGGGCGAATTGGGCAAAGAGGTCATCATCGCCCTGCAGCGGCTGGGCGTGGAAGTCATTGCGGTGGACCGGTATGCCGACGCGCCTGGCCACCAGGTGGCGCATCGCGCCCACGTGGTGTCGATGACGGACCCGGAAGCCCTGGAAAAAATCATCCGGCAGGAGCAGCCGCACGTTATTGTCCCCGAAATCGAGGCCATTGCCACCAATTTGCTGGTGGACCTGGAAGCCGCCGGCGTGGCGCGGGTCACCCCGACCGCCCGGGCGGCCCAGCTGACCATGAACCGCGAGGGCATCCGCCGCCTGGCCGCCGAGACCCTGGGCCTGCCCACCTCGCCCTACGCCTTCGTCGATACCGAAGACGAATTGCGCCAGGCCATCGACGGCGGCATCGGCTATCCCTGCGTCATCAAGCCGGTCATGTCCTCGTCGGGCAAGGGCCAGTCCGTCATCAAGGGCGCGGACGACCTGGCCTCGGCCTGGCGCTACGCCCAGGAGGGCGGCCGGGTGGGCGGCGGCCGCGCCATCGTCGAGGGTTTCATCCGCTTCGACTACGAAATCACGCTGCTGACCGTGCGCGCCCGCGGCGCCGACGGCCAGGTCGAGACCCGCTACTGTGAGCCGATCGGCCACAAGCAGGTCGACGGCGACTACGTCGAGAGCTGGCAGCCCCATCCCATGTCGCCCGCCGCCCTGGAGCGCGCCCGCGAGATCGCCCTGGCCGTGACGGCCGAGCTGGGCGGCCTGGGCATTTTCGGCGTCGAGCTGTTCGTGGCCGGCGACCAGGTCTGGTTCTCCGAGGTCAGCCCGCGCCCGCACGATACCGGCATGGTCACCATGATCACCCAGGCCCAGAACGAATTCGAGCTGCACGCTCGCGCCCTGCTGGGCCTGCCGGTGGACACCTCGCTGCGCCAGCCCGGCGCCAGCAGCGTCATCTATGGCGGGGTCGAGGCCAAGGCCGTGTCGTTCCACAACGTCGCCCAGGCGCTGGTCGAGCCCGGCACCGACATCCGCCTGTTCGGCAAGCCCGAATCCTTCGTCAAGCGCCGCATGGGCGTGGGCCTGGCGGTCGCCGAGGACGTGGCCGCCGCGCGCGCCAAGGCCAAGCGCGTCTCCGCCGCCGTGACCGTCAAGGCTGGCTGACCCGTTGGTCAGCCCCCGGGCGCGCCAGCCGCGGCGCCCCGGATTTCCCGTTGCTTCCCAGCCACCCGCCGACAGGCGGGTGGCTTTTTTTCGTCGTGCGCCCACAACAGATTGCGACTGATTTCGGGGGCGGAGCGACAGAATTGTCATCCCTTGCGGCTATGCCCCTGCCATCGGTGTGGTTTGTGTTTTCGCACAGTTTGTTCGATAATTTCAGGAATTTCTGAAAACGGCGTAACTATTTATGTTTGCCGCCGTTGCATTTGCTGGCCTGGATGGATCATGGTGCTTACCCCTCAAAACGAACGTTTCGTCCTGCACTTCGGCGAAATGGGCAGCCGTTGGGGCGTGAATCGCACCGTCGGCCAGATCTACGCCTTGCTGTTCCTGGCGCCCCAGCCCCTGCATGCCGATGACATCGCCGAAACGCTGGGCTTTTCCCGTTCGAACGTCAGCCTGGGCCTGAAGGAGCTGCAGTCCTGGCGCCTGGTGAAGCTGGTGCACCAGGTCGGCGACCGCCGCGACTACTTCGAGACGCCCAAGGACGTCTGGGAGATCTTCCGCATCCTGATGGAAGAGAAGCGCAAGCGCGAAATCGATCCCACCCTGACCTTGCTGCGAGACACCCTGCTCGAGCCTCCCACGGGGCCCGATGGCGCCTACGCGCAGCAACGCATGACCGAAATGCTGGAGCTCATCGAACTGTCCACCGGATGGTTCGATGAGGTTCAACGTCTGCCGCCGGAGACGCTGCAGAACCTGATGAAGCTGGGTTCGAAAGTGCAGAAAGTGCTGGGCTTCGCCGGCAAGTTGCGGGGCAAAGGCTGATCGCTGATCCGCCCCGATTTTTTCAGGAAACCTCTATGAAGCTGTATACAACGCCCTTATCATGGCGCGAGAGACGGCCTGGGAACCATGCCGGTTGCTGTGGCTACTCACCTGCATGGGAGCGCCCCAATGATTGATCTCGACGTCGTCAACCTGTCGCGATTCCAGTTTGCCGCGACCGCGCTGTACCACTTCCTCTTCGTCCCTCTCACGCTCGGCCTGTCGTTCATCCTGGCCATCATGGAAAGCGTGTACGTCATGACTGGCCGCCCCATCTGGAAGCGGATGACGATGTTCTGGGGCACCCTGTTCGGCATCAACTTCGCGCTGGGCGTGGCCACGGGCGTGGTCATGGAGTTCCAGTTCGGCATGAACTGGTCGTACTACAGCCACTACGTGGGCGACATCTTCGGCGCGCCGCTGGCGCTCGAAGGGCTGATGGCCTTCTTCCTGGAAGCCACCTTCGTCGGCCTGTTCTTCTTCGGCTGGAACCGCATGTCCAAGGTCAGCCACCTGGTGGTGACCTGGCTGGTGGCGTTCGGCACCAACTTCTCGGCGCTGTGGATCCTGATCGCCAACGGCTGGATGCAGAACCCGGTGGGCGCGGTGTTCAACCCCGACACCATGCGCATGGAAATGACCGACTTCGCCGCGGTGATCTTCAACCCGGTGGCGCAGGCCAAGTTCGTGCATACGGTCAGCGCGGGCTACGTGGCCGGCGCCATGTTCGTCATGTCGATCAGCGCCTGGTACCTGCTCAAGGGCCGCCACACCGACCTGGCCAAGCGCTCGATGGCGGTCGCCGCCAGCTTCGGCCTGGCGTCGGCGCTGTCGGTCGTCGTGCTGGGTGACGAAAGCGGTTATCTCACCACCGAACACCAGAAGATGAAGATCGCGGCCATGGAATCCATGTGGCACACCGAGCCGGCGCCCGCGTCCTTCAACCTGATCGCGCTGCCCAACCAGGCCGAACGCAAGAACGACTTCGCCATCGAGATTCCCTACGTCATGGGCCTCATCGGCACGCGTTCGCTGACGACGCCGCTGCTGGGCATCAACGACCTGATCCTGCGCGCCGAAAACCGCATCCGCGACGGCATGGTGGCGTACGACGCCCTGCAGAAGATCCGCGCCAATCCCAAGGATGTCGATGCGCGCATGGTGTTCGACCGCACCTGGCCCGATCTCGGCTACGCGCTGCTGGTCAAGCGCTACCAGACCGACATGAGCAAGGTCACCGAGGAAGACATCAAGAAGGCCGCGGTGGATACCGTGCCGAACGTGGCGCCGCTGTTCTGGGCGTTCCGCGTCATGGTGGCCGTGGGCATGTACCTGATCCTGTTCTTCGGCGTGGCGTTCTGGCTGGCCTCGCGTGGCCGCCTCGACAGCCGCCGCGGCCTGCTGAAGGTGGCGCTGTGGAGCCTGCCGATGCCCTGGATCGCCATCGAGAGCGGCTGGTTCGTGGCCGAGTATGGCCGCCAGCCGTGGGTGATCGAAGGCGTGCTGCCGACGTACTACGCGGCGTCCGGCCTGACCATCGCCGACCTGGCCATCAGCCTGACGATCTTCCTGGTGCTGTACACCGCGCTGTTGATCATTGGCGTCAAGGTCATGCTGCACGCCGTGCGCAAGGGCCCGAAGTCCGACGCGCCGGCCCCGGCCAGCGCCGCCGCCGATCCCGTCCACGCCGCCGTGCGCGCTTAAGGGAGAGAAGCCATGGATACCCTTATTCCTTTTGACTACGCCACCTTGCGGGTGGTCTGGTGGGTGCTGCTGGGCGCGCTGCTGATCGGCTTTGCCGTCATGGACGGCTTCGATCTGGGCGTGGCCGCGCTGCTGCCGGTGGTCGCCAAGACCGACGCCGAACGCCGCGTGGTGATCAATGTGGTCGGCCCCGTGTGGGAAGGCAACCAGGTGTGGCTGATCACCGCGGGTGGCGCCATTTTCGCCGCCTGGCCGCTGTTGTATGCCGCGTCGTTCTCGGGCTTCTACCTGGCGATGATGCTGGCGCTGATCGCGCTGATCCTGCGTCCGGTCGGCTTCAAGTACCGCAGCAAGATGGAAGGCACGCGCTGGCGCAACAGCTGGGACGGCGTGCTGTGCTTCTCGGGCGTGGTGGCCTCGCTGGTGTTCGGCGTGGCCGTGGGCAACATCATCCTCGGCGTGCCGTTCACGTTCGACGAGAACGCGCTGCGCATGGTGTACCAGGGCCACTTCTACCAGCTGTTCACGCCGTTCGCGCTGCTGTGCGGCGTGCTGAGCGTGGTGATGCTGGCGATGCATGGCGCGGTGCTGCTGGCCTGGCGCACCGAGGATCCGATCTCGTCGCGGGCCCGCAACTGGGGGCGTCTGTTGGCGCTGCTGACGCTGGTGCTGTTCGTCGCGGGCGGGTTCTGGGTGAAGGCGCTTGGCGGTCACGCCATCACCAGCGCCGTCGACATGCAGGGACCGTCGGATCCCATGCTCAAGACGGTCGCGGTGCAGGCCGGCGCCTGGATGGCCAACTACGCCAAGTGGCCGCTGATGTGGATCGCGCCCGCGCTGGGCGTGGCGGGCGCCGTGCTGGTGCTGCTGCTGTTGACGCTGCGCGCCAACGTGCTGTCGTTCCTGGCCTCGGCGGTGTCGATCGCCGGTGTCATCCTGACGGTCGGCTTCTCGCTGTTCCCGTTCCTGATGCCGTCGTCGACCAATCCCAAGGCCGGCCTGACGGTCTGGGACGCCTCGTCCAGCCACATGACGCTGTGGATCATGGTGATCGCCGTGGTCATCTTCCTGCCGATCGTGACGCTCTACACCGCCTGGGTGTACCGCGTCATGCGCGGCAAGGTGACGCACGAATCCGTGGGCGACACGCCCAACTCGTACTGATCTAAGGAGCCTTCACCATGTGGTATTTCTCATGGGTACTCGGTCTGGGATTGGCGTGTGCGTTCGCCATCCTCAACGCAATGTGGTTCGAGCTGCGCGAAGGTCACTCGCATGACCCGCGCGCCAGCCGTAACGACGAGTGAGCGGCCGCGCCAGCAGCCTCGAGCATGACCCCTCGGCCACCCTGCGCAAGCCGCCGCGCGAGCAATCGCGCTGGCTGATGGCGCTGGCCGGGGCGGCCCGGCTGCCGCTCATCCTGGCGGGCGCGGCGCCGCTGGCGTCGGGCGCGTTGTTGGTGGTCCAGGCCTGGCTGCTGGCCAGCGTGCTGGACGCCGCCATCGTGCGGCAGGCGCCGCGCCTGGAACTGCTTGGCCAGATCCTGGCCATCGCCGCGTTGATGCTGGCGCGCGCCTGCATCACCTGGGCGGGCGAGCGCGCCGGGGCCGACGCCGCCGAGCGCATCAAGCGCCACGTGCGCCAGGCGCTGTTCGCGCGCCTGCTGCGCAAGGGGCCTGACTGGAGCCGCCGGCAGGCCTCGGGCGAGATCGCCAGCGCGCTGGTGGACCAGGTCGAGGCGCTCGACGGTTTCTTCTCCAAGTATCTGCCGGCCATGGCCGCGGCGGCGCTGCTGCCGGTGGCGTTTGCGGTCCTGTTGCTGCCGGTGGATGTGATCGCGGGGCTGGTGCTGTTGATCACCGCGCCGCTGATTCCGCTGTTCATGGCGCTGGTCGGCTGGGGCGCGCAAGGCGCCAGCCGGCGTCACCTGCGGGCCTTCGCGCGGTTGTCGGGATTCTTCGCCGACCGCCTGCGCGGCCTCTCCACCCTGAAGCTGTATGGCCGCGCCGAAGCCGAGGCGGCTTCCGTCGCCGCCGCCAGCGATGCGCTGCGCCAGCGCACCATGTCCGTGCTGCGGATCGCCTTCCTGTCGTCGGCGGTGCTGGAATTCTTCGCCGCGTTGGGCGTGGCGGGCGTGGCCGTCTACATCGGCCTGAGCTACCTGGGGTTCCTGGACCTGCGCTGGTCGCCGTTCACGTTGCAGGCCGGCCTGTTCTGTCTGCTGATGGCGCCGGAGGTCTATGCGCCGTTGCGCCAGTTCGCCGCGCACTACCACGACCGCGCCACGGCGCTGGCGGCGGTGTCGCAGATCGCCACGTTGTTCGATGGCCTGCCGCAAGAGGGCGCCGTCGAACCGCGCCCGGATGCGTCGATGGCGCTGGTATCGGGCGCCGCCGGGTTGACGGTGACGGGCTTGACCATGACGGCGCCTGGCCGGCCCGTGCCGGTGTTGTCCGCGGCGGCGTTGACGCTGGCCCCGGGCGAGCACGCGGCCTTGATGGGCCCGAGCGGCATCGGCAAGTCCACCCTGATCGAGGCCATCGCGCGTCTGCGCCCGGGCGACGGCGACATCCGTCTCGATGGCGTGCCGCTGGGCCAGTGGGGCGAGGCCGACCTGCGCGCGCGCGTGGCGCTGATCGGGCAGAAGCCGCAGCTGCTGGCGGGGTCGATCGCGGACAACATCCGCCTGGGACGTCCCGATGCGTCCGATGCCATGGTGCATGACGCGGCGCGCCGCGCCTGTGTGCTCGAATTCGCCGCCGCGTTGCCGCAAGGGCTGGACACGCCGCTGGGCAGCCGCGGCCATGGCCTGTCGGGCGGCCAGGCGCAACGCGTCGCGCTGGCGCGCCTGTTCCTGCGCGATCCCGGGCTGATCCTGCTGGACGAGCCCACGGCGCATCTGGACGAGGCCACGCAGGCGCGGGTGCTGGACGAGATCCTGGCATTCGCCGCGGGCCGCACGCTGCTGCTCGCCACCCACTCGCCCGCGGTGGCGGCGCGTTTCGCGCGCGTGCTGCGCGTGGCCGATGCCAAAGTGAAAGACGCATGAAGAACCTGTTGCTGCTTCTGCCCCTGTACGTACGCCGCAAGGCCGGCCTGTTGCTTGCGCTGTTCTGTGCGCTGGCGACGGTGGCCGCGGGCGTCGGCCTGCTGGGCGTGTCGGGCTGGTTCCTGACCGGCGCCGCATTGGCCGGCGCCGGCGGCGCCTTCAACCTGTTCGCGCCGTCCGCGCTGGTGCGGGGCCTGTCGTTCCTGCGCATCGTGTCGCGTTATGCCGACCGGGTGGTCGGGCATGCCGCCACGCTGCGCCTGCTGGCCGACCTGCGCGCGGCGGTCTTCACGGCGCTGATCCGCCTGACGCCGCGCCAGCTGGCGCGTTACCGCAGCGGCGACCTGGTGGCGCGCATGACGGGCGACGTCGACGCGCTCGATACCGTGTTCCTGTTCGTGCTGGCGCCGCTGGCGACGGCCATCCTGGCCGGCGCGGCGTTGACCGCGGTGCTGGGGTATTGGGTGCCGGCCGCGGCCTTGGTGTTCGCCCTGGCGCTGCTGGTGGTTTGTGCCGTGGTGCCACTGTGGCTGCTGCGCGCCGCGCGCAAGCCCGGCGAGGCCGCGCAGGAGAGCGCCGCCGGACTGCGCGCCGCCGTGCTCGACGCGGTCGATGGCCATGCCGATATGGTCGCGCTGCACGCGCAGTCGCAGACCCAGGCGCATTTCGAACAATTGTGCGAAGCCAGCGCGCGGGCGCGCGGCAGCCAGGCCCGGGTCGCGGCGCGCGGGCAATGGTTCCTGCAGGCGGCGGCCGGGCTGTCGGTGCTGGCGCTGTTGTGGTTCGGCCTCGCGCGTTACGAAGCGGGCGCGCTGCAGGGGCCGTTGCTGGTGGGGCTGCTGCTGGCCGTGATCGGCATCTTCGAGGTGGCCGGCCCGATCATGCGCGGCGCTTCGCGCATGGGGTCGGCGCTGTCGGCCGCCGCGCGCATCCGCGACGTGGCGCAGCGCGAGCCCGACATGCGCGACCCCGCCGCGCCTAGCCCGCTGCCGACGCGCGGCGCGCTGGAACTGGTCGATGTGTCGTTCGCCTATCCGGCGCGGGCCGGCGAGACGCCGGCGCCGCTGCTGCGCAACGTGCAACTGCGGGTCGAGCCGGGTGAACGGGTCGCCATCCTGGGAGAGAGTGGCGCGGGCAAGTCCACGCTGCTGCATCTGCTGCTGCGCCTGGAGGATCCGCTGGCCGGCCAGGTGCGCTATGCCGGTGTCGATGCCCGCGCCTGTGCGCAGGCGGACTGGCATCGGCGCATCGCGTTGCTGTCGCAGGACGCGCCGGTGTTTCTCGGCACCCTGCGCACCAATCTGCTGATTGGCGATCCGCAGGCCGGCGACGCCGAGCTGTGGCGCGCGCTGGACGCCGCCCGCCTGGGGGAGTTCGTGCGCGGCTTGCCCGACGGGCTGGATACCTGGGCCGGTGAAACCGGCTCGTTGCTGTCCGCCGGGCAGGCGCGGCGCCTGTGCCTGGCGCGGGCGTTGTTGTCGCCGGCCGACGTCATCGTGCTGGATGAACCGACGGCCGGACTGGATGCGGCGGCCGAGGCGGCGTTCTTTGCCGACCTGGAACACGCGGTGCGGGGACGCACCGTCGTGCTGGCCACGCATGCCGTTCTGCCGCCCGGCGCCGTCGACCGCTGTTGTACCTTGCGCGGCGGACAGTTGCATGACATGTCAACACCGGTGGCGGTCCTGGCTTAAGCGCGGTTGCGCGGTTATAGTTCGCCTTGCTTCAATTCTCCTGGGCCAGCTTCCATGCAGACCGACAACGCCGAGTACATCCGGCGCACCATCCGCAGCGTGCCTGACTGGCCCCAACCTGGTGTCATTTTTCGCGACATCACGCCAGTGCTGCAGGATCCGCGTGCGTTCCGGGTGCTGATCGACCTTTTCGTCTACCGCTACATGCGCCAGCGCCTGGATCTGGTGGCGGGCGTGGACGCGCGCGGCTTCATCATCGGCAGCGTGCTGGCCTATGAACTCAACCTGGGTTTCGTGCCGGTGCGCAAGAAGGGCAAGCTGCCGTACCGCACCGTGGCCGAGGAATACTCGCTCGAATACGGCAACGCGGCCGTCGAGATGCACACTGATTCCGTGCGCACCGGCCAGCGCGTCCTGCTGGTGGATGACCTGATCGCCACGGGCGGCACGATGCTGGCGGCCATCAAGCTGCTGCAGCGCCTGGGCGCGAACGTGGTCGAGGCCGCCGCCATCATCGACCTGCCCGAACTCGGCGGGTCGACCAAGATCGCGGCCACCGGCACGCCGCTCTATACCGTCTGTCAATACGATAGCGCGTCGGTCTGAGGCCGGCGCGGGCGGACGCCTCAGGCGTCCGTCTCAGGCATCCGCGTCACGCGTCCGAGAGCCGCGGCTGGATGAAGTCCAGGAAGGCCTTGGTCTTGGCCGGCAGCATGCGCGACGGCAGCAGGGCGAACAGGGGCAGGGGCGTCAGGCTCCAGTCGGGCAGCACGCGCACCAGGCCGGCCTGCTTGATGGCCCGCTCCATTGCATCGAACACCAGCAGCGGCGTGATGCCCAGGCCCTGTCCGGCCAGGCGTCCCAGCATGCCGACATTGTTGGCCGACAGCCGGCCCGACACCTGCACGCGCTCCACCTTGTCACCCGAATGCAGCATCCAGAAGGATGACTCGTCGCGCATCGTCGGGCGCAGGCACTCGTGGTGGCTCAGGTCCGCCGGCACCCGCGGCTCGCCATGGCGCGCCAGATAGTCGGGCGAGGCATACAGCTGGTGCGCCATCAGCACGATCTTGCGCGAGATGAGGCTGGAATCGGGCTGTTGCCCGAAGCGCAGGATCAGGTCGAACGGATTGCTGATCGGGTCGATCGGCCGCATGCTCAGGTCGAAATCACATTCGATATCGGGGTGCTGTTCGCGGAACTCGCGGATCACGGCGGGAAGGAACAGCTGCGCCAGGCTGGTGGGCAGCGAGATGCGCAGGCGGCCCTTGGGCTGTACCGCCATGTCTAGCAGCTGGTCGTGGGCGATGCGGGCTTCTTCGACGATATGCCGGCAGCGCTCGAAATAGATGGCGCCGGCTTCGGTCAGGTCGATCTTGCGCGTGCTGCGGTTCAGCAGGCGCATGCCGACGCTGCGCTCAAGTTCACTGACGCGCCGCGAGAGCGTGGACGTTGGAATATTCAAGGCTTCGGCGGCGTGGCTGAAGTTCTTGCGCTTGGCGACCTCGACGAAAAGCGCGATGTCGTTAAGCTGAATATCCATGGTGCCCTCAAACTCCAAATTCCATTTCTGGCAGGTTCATATGATAAGTGGAAATATTGTCCCGCCAGTGGAAATGTCTATTTAGCCAACATGAATGACTATTCCGTCAGATGGGAAACGTACGTTCCGTTACCAGGCTGGCGCGCGGCTGAATGCCCGTGTGGCCTTGCGCCATAGGACGCGACCCGTTGTTGCGCGGCGCGAGGCCCGTTCCGGCGGGATACGCTTTGCAATTGTCCCGTACATGCAAATATGTTCACCAAAATAAGGGTTTTTACTAGGGCCTGATCGCCAGATACTGCATCCCAGCAATCGAATTGTCACATTGCCGCCGCCGCCCTGGTGGCGGACGGTGTGCCAGGTTTAGGATGGAGTCATCACAATGAAAGCCCTAGCTACCGCACTCATGGTTACCGCAACGCTGGCGGGCATGTCCGCCGCCCACGCCGATGGCAAGACGCGTGAACAGGTCCAGCAGGAACTGCAGGCCGCCAAGGCCGCCGGCCAGGTCACGTTCGGCGAACTGGACTATCCGCCCGCCATCGCCCAGCAGACGGGCATGACGCGCGAACAGGTCCAACAGGAACTGCAAAGCGCCAAGGCCGCCGGCCAGGTCACCAGCGGCGAGCTGGACTACCCGCCGCGCGCCGCCGCCACGCAGACGGTCGGCAAGACCCGCGAACAGGTGCGCGAAGAACTGGCCCAGGCCAAGGCCCGCGGCGAATACACCTTCGGTGAACTGGACTACCCGCCCAAGGGTCGTTGATCCGAGACTGTCCGCCACGACGCCGAATCGGAAAACCCCTTGCCCGCCAAGGGGTTTTTTATCTCTCGGTCCGGGGCTCGCCATCGCCGCCGTTGTCGTGTTTATGCCGCATCGACTGTGCCACCCACACAACATGTGATGTCGATTTCCCTCGGGCACGGCGACTCGCGGCAGTCCTGAAAACACGAATTGTGAGCAAGAATTCACATTTGATATCAAGGCCTTAATGCGCATCTTCCGGAACCGTGGCGCGGCATGCGGCGGGCATTATCCCGCCCATGGAGAGTAGTTCTTCGAAATCCGGGTTACTTCAAATTGTTCCAGGGCAGACACTAGATTCAGTGCAGACGCCGCTCGCTTTTTTTCGTAGCGGCACGCAGGCCGCGGCGATGCCGCCGCGTGGTTGCGGGATGCCTTTATCTCTCGCCATTTTGGGGACTTTTATGAAGAAGACGCTATTGGCAGTCGCGTTGCTGGCCGGTTTCGCCGGCGCCGCGCATGCCGCTGATTCCGTGACGCTGTACGGTTTGATCGACGCCGGTGTCGGCTACGAGCAAGTGAAGTTCAAGGGCCAGTCGCAAAGCCGCATCGGCGCCGTGCAAGGCGTGAGCAGCGGCTCGCGCTTCGGCCTGCGCGGCACGGAAGACCTGGGTGACGGCCTGCGCGCCGTGTTCAACCTGGAAGGCGGTTTCGGCCCGATGAACGGCCAATCGCTGCAGAACGGTCGCCTGTGGGGCCGCCAGGCCACCGTGGGCCTGGACAGTGATTCGTGGGGCCGCCTGGAATTCGGCCGCCAGACCAACCTGGCCTCGAAGTACTTCGGTTCGATCGATCCGTTCGCCATCAGCTACAACACCGCCAACCTGGGTACGACGTTCAGCAGCGCCAACACCATGCGCCTGGACAACATGGTCCTGTACCAAACCCCCAGCATGGACGGCTTCAAGCTGGGCGTGGGCTATTCGTTCAGCGCCGATGACACCGTCGAAGACGGCGTCAAGGAAAAGCACCAGACCGGCTTCGCCACGGGCAACAACAACCGTGTCCTGACCGTGGGCGCCCAATACCTGAACGGTCCGCTGAACCTGGCCGCGGCCTACGACCGCTTCAATCCGTCCAATGACAGCATCGGCGGCAAGTCCAGCTCGCGCGTCCAGGAATACATCATCGGCGGCACCTACGACTTCGAAGTGGTGAAGCTGGCGGCGGCGTTCAGCCAGACCCGCGACGGCTGGTTCATCGGCCAGAACATGGGCACGACGCCGGACGGCATGCAGAAGCTGGGCTCGTTCAAGCTGGCTGACGGTTTCCGCGCCAATTCCTACATGATCGGCGCCACCGTGCCCCTGGGCCGCCACGCCATCTTCGGTTCCTGGCAGCGCGCCACGCCGAACAACGACAAGCTGACCGGCGACGACGCGACGTTCAACGTCTACAGCCTGGGCTACACGTACGACTTCACCAAGCGCACCAACCTGTACGCGTACGCCTCCTACGGCGACAACTACGCGTTCCAGCACGATGCGCGCGACACCGCGTTCGCGGTGGGTCTGCGTCACCGTTTCTAAGCGAGGGTATCGGCCCGACCGCACCTTGCTGAATGCGCGGCACATCTCCGTGAGCCGCCGAGTGACAGCGAACCCCCCCTTCAGGTTGCGGCCGGGCGAGTCCTGAGCAGAGAAGGGAAGGGCCTCCATGTGGAGGCCCTCTCGTTTTTGGGCGCCTGCTTTTTCGAGGCTTACAGGAACAGCTTGTAGGCCGGGTTGTCGGTCTCGTTCCAGTGGGGGTAGCCGAGCTCCGCCACGAAGCCGCGGAATTGCTTCTTGTCCGCCGCCGGCACCTGGATGCCGATCAGGATGCGGCCGTAGTCGGCGCCCTGGTTGCGGTAATGGAACAGGCTGATGTTCCAGTCGGGGTTCATGGCGTTCAGGAAACGCATCAGCGCGCCCGGGCGTTCCGGGAATTCGAAGCGATAGAGCAGTTCGTCGCGCGCCTGCGCGGACCGGCCGCCGACCATGTGGCGCAAGTGGGTCTTGGCCATTTCGTCGTGCGTCAGGTCGAGCGTATCGAAGCCATGGCGGCGGAAGTGGCTGGCGATCTTGTCGGGTTCGGCCGGCGACGAGACCTGCAGGCCGACGAACACGTGGGCGCGGTCGGAATCGGAAATGCGGTAGTTGAACTCGGTGACGCTGCGTTCGCCGACCAGTTCGCAGAAGCGGCGGAAGCTGCCGCGCTGTTCCGGCATGGTGACGGCGAAGACGGCCTCGCGCATTTCGCCGACCTCGGCGCGTTCGGCCACGAAGCGCAGGCGGTCGAAGTTCATGTTGGCGCCGCAGGCGATGGCGACCAGCGTCTTGTCCTTGAGCTTGTGCTCGGCGGCGTACTGCTTGGCGCCGGCCACGGCCATGGCGCCGGCCGGTTCCAGCACGCTGCGCGTGTCCTGGAACACATCCTTGATGGCGGCGCAGATCGAGTCGGTGTCCACCACCACGAAATCATCGACGTACTTGCGCGTCAGCTTGAAGGTCTCGGCGCCCACCAGCTTGACGGCGGTGCCGTCCGAGAACAGCCCGACATCGTTCAATTGCACCCGGCGGCCGGCGCGCACGCTGCGCAGCATGGCGTCGGAGTCTTCGGTCTGCACGCCGATGATCTTGATCTCGGGGCGCAACTGCTTGATGTAGGCGGCCACGCCGGCGATCAGGCCGCCGCCGCCGATGGCCACGAAGATGGCGTCGATCGGGCCGGGGTGCTGGCGCAGGATCTCCATGCCCACCGTGCCCTGGCCGGCGATCACGTCGGGATCGTCGAACGGATGCACGAAGGTCAGTTTCTCTTTCTTTTCCAGCGTCTGCGCGTGGGCGTAGGCGTCGGAGAAGCTCTCGCCGGCCAGCACCACTTCGCCGCCCAGCCGGCGCACCGCGTCGATCTTGACCTGCGGGCTGGTGGTGGGCATGACGATGACCGCGCGGCAGCCGAGCCGCGACGCGGCCAGCGCCACGCCCTGGGCGTGGTTGCCGGCCGAGGCCGCGATCACGCCGCGGTTGCGCGCCGCCGGCGCGAGGTTGGCCATCTTGTTGTACGTCCCGCGCAGCTTGAAGCTGAATACCGCCTGGGTGTCCTCGCGCTTGAGCAGGATCGTATTCGCCATGCGCTGCGACAGCAGGGGCGCGGCTTCGAGCGGCGATTCGACCGCGACGTCGTAGACCTTGGAGGTCAGGATGCGTTTCAGATAATCGGTGGACATGGACTGCGCTTGGGGTAGGGGCGGAAAAATGGAGCGCCAGGCTCGCGGGCCCGATGGCGTGAGCGGGATTATTGCAGGGAAAGCCGGGTCGCCCGACGGTTTTCCGCCAGTTTCATCATGGACCGGACGGGCCCGGCCGGCCGCCGGCCCGCGCGCGGCTACACTCGCTGGCATCATGGAAGAAAGCCTGCTATCGGCCATTCATTGGCTACTGAACCTGTTGGCCCTGCCCTCGGTAGGCCTGCCCGCCATCTTCATCGTTTCGCTGATCTCGGCGACGTTGCTGCCGCTCGGCTCGGAGCCGGCGGTGTTCGGCTACATCAAGCTGTCGCCCGACATGTTCTGGCCCGCCATCCTGGTGGCGACCGCCGGCAACACCATCGGCGGCGCCATCAGCTACGCCATGGGCCTGGGCGCGGAAAAGGCCTTCCAGCGCTGGAAGGAACGCCATCCCCATGCGGCGGACGAACATCGCATGCGGGGCCGCTGGAACGAACGGGCGCATGCCTGGATCCATCGCCTGGGGCCGCCGGCCCTGCTGCTGTCCTGGCTGCCGGGGGTGGGCGATCCGCTGTGCGCCGTGGCCGGCTGGCTGCGGCTGCCGTTCTGGCCCTGCGTGGCCTATATGGCCATCGGCAAGTTCCTGCGCTACCTGGCGATGACGGCCAGTCTGCTGTGGCTGTTCCCGGGTCAGGTATAGCGCTGACGTCGCGCTTAATAAGGGACATATTGCGGCGATATTTTGCGGGTTTTGAGCATTTCCCTGGGGGTATTCGGGGGCAGTTCCGGCCAATGGCATAAAATAATTTTTTAAGGGCCCCCTCTTGCCGCCATGAACGCCCCACTCGCCAGCCACATCTTGAACGGGGCGACGCCGCCCGCAGCACCCGCGCGACTGCGCGAAATCCCCTACAACTACACGTCGTTCTCCGATCGCGAGATCGTCGGCCGGCTGCTGGGCGATGACGCCTGGAGCCTGTTGACCGATCTGCGCGGCGAGCGCCGCACCGGGCGGTCCGCCCGCATGCTGTACGAGGTGCTCGGCGACATCTGGGTGGTGCGCCGCAATCCCTACCTGCAGGACGACCTGCTGGACAACCCCAAGCGCCGCAAGCAGCTGATCGATGCGCTGCACCATCGGCTGGGCGAGATCGACCGCCGCCGCGAACCCGGCGCGCCGGCCGAGGTCGGCCACGATCCGCACCGCGACGAGAAAGTGCTGGGCCTGCTGGGCCGGGCGCGTTCGGCCATCGCCGCCTTCGAGGGCGAGTTCGACCAGACCGCCATGCTGCGCAAGCAGGCGCAGAAGGTGCTGGGCCGCATCACCGCGCGCGACAACATCAAGTTCGACGGCCTGTCGCGCGTCTCGCACGTGACCGACGCCACCGACTGGCGCGTGGAGTACCCGTTCGTGGTGCTGACGCCGGATACGGAAGACGAGATCGCCGCGCTGGTCACCGCCTGTATCGAGCTGGGCCTGACCATCGTGCCGCGCGGCGGCGGCACCGGCTACACCGGCGGCGCGATTCCGCTGACCTGGAAGTCGGCCGTCATCAACACCGAGAAATTCGACAAGCTGGGCAAGGTCGAGTCCTGTATCCTGCCCGGGCTCACCGAGCCCGTGGCCGTCATCCATGCCGGCGCCGGCGTGGTGACCAAGCGGGTGTCGGAAGCGGCCGAGGCGGCCGGTTTCGTCTTCGCCGTGGACCCGACCTCGGCCGAGGCCTCGTGCGTGGGCGGCAACATCGCCATGAACGCCGGCGGCAAGAAAGCCGTGCTGTGGGGCACCGCGCTCGACAACCTGGCCTGGTGGCGCATGGTCGATCCGGACGGCAACTGGCTCGAAGTGACGCGCCTGGCGCACAACATGGGCAAGATCCATGACGTGGACGTGGCCCGCTTCGAACTCAAGTGGTTCGATGGCCGCGGCAAGCCGGGCGAGCGCCTGCTCAAGACCGAGACCCTGGAGATCGCGGGCCGCGTGTTCCGCAAGGAAGGCCTGGGCAAGGACGTCACCGACAAGTTCCTGGCCGGCCTGCCGGGCATCCAGAAGGAAGGCTGCGACGGCCTGATCACGTCGGCGCGCTGGGTGCTGCACCGCATGCCCAAGCACACCCGCACCGTCTGCATGGAATTCTTCGGCCAGGCGCGCGACGCGATTCCGTCGATCGTCGAGGTCAAGGGCTACCTGGACGGCGAGGGCCGCGCCCGTGGCGCCATCCTGGCCGGCCTGGAGCATCTGGACGAGCGCTACCTGCGCGCGGTCGGCTACGCCACCAAGAGCAAGCGCGGCTCGCTGCCCAAGATGGTGCTGATCGGCGACATCGTCGGCGACGACGAAGATGCCGTGGCCGCGGCCGCCAGCGAAGTGGTGCGCCTGGCCAATACGCGCCACGGCGAAGGCTTCGTGGCGGTCAGCGCCGAGGCCCGCAAGAAGTTCTGGCTCGACCGCTCGCGCACCGCCGCGATCGCGCGCCACACCAACGCCTTCAAGATCAACGAAGACGTGGTGATCCCGCTGCCGCGCATGGGCGAGTACACCGACCATATCGAACGCATCAACATCGAGCTGTCGACCCGCAACAAGCTGCGCCTGCTGGGCGCGCTGGACGACTACCTCTGTACGCCCTTGCCGGTCGGCAAGGCCGAAGACGCCGCCGACGACGATGAAACCCGCGCCGAGGTGCTGGCCGAGCGCACGCGCCAGGCCATCGAGCTGCTGGCCGCGGCGCGCCAGCGCTGGCAGTGGCTGCTGGACAACCTGGACCTGCCGCTGGCCGAGGCCATGCCGCAGCTGGACGGCCTGGGCATGGCGCACTTGAGCGCCGCGCTGGCCGAGCGCCTGGCGGCGCAGCCGCAGGCGCGTGTGTTCGACGTGGTGCAGGACCGCACCATCCGCGTGTCGTGGAAGACCGAAGTGCTGGCCGGCCTGCAGGCCGCATTCTCGGGCGCGGCGCGCAAGCCCATCCTGGACGAGCTGGTGGCGATCCACGGCCGCGTGCTCAAGAGCCGCGTGTTCGTGGCGCTGCACATGCACGCGGGCGACGGCAACGTGCACACCAACATCCCGGTCAACTCGGACGACTACGGCATGCTGCAGGAGGCCCACCAGGCCGTGGAGCGCATCATGCAGATCGCGCGCGACCTGGACGGCGTGATCTCGGGCGAGCACGGCATCGGCCTGACCAAGTACGAGTTCCTGACGGAAGCCGAGCTGGCGCCGTTCCAGGACTACAAGCGCCGCGTCGATCCCAATGGCCACTTCAACGCCGGCAAGCTCATGCCCGGCGCCGACCTGCGCCACGCCTGGACGCCCAGCTTCAACCTGATGGGCCACGAGTCGCTGATCATGCAGCAGAGCGACATCGGCGCCATCTCGGATTCGATCAAGGACTGCCTGCGCTGCGGCAAGTGCAAGCCGGTGTGCGCCACCCACGTGCCGCGCGCCAACCTGCTGTATTCGCCGCGCAACAAGATCCTGGCGACCTCGCTGCTGGTCGAGGCCTTCCTGTACGAAGAGCAGACCCGCCGCGGCGTCAGCCTGAAGCACTGGGAAGAATTCGAGGACGTGGCCGACCACTGCACCGTCTGCCACAAGTGCTACAACCCCTGTCCGGTCGACATCGACTTCGGCGACGTGTCGATGAACATGCGCGCCGTGCTGCGGCGCATGGGCCGCAAGTCGTTCAATCCGGGCACGGCCAGCGCCATGTTCTTCCTGAACGCCAAGGATCCGGCCACCATCAACGCCACCCGCAAGGCGATGGCGGGCGTGGGCTACAAGGTTCAGCGCGCCGCGCATGACCTGCTGTCGGGCCTGGTGAAGAAGCAGACCTCGGCGCCGCCGGCGACCGTCGGCAAGCCGCCGCTGCGCGAGCAGGTGGTGCGCTTCGTCAACAAGAAGATGCCGGGCGGGCTGCCCAAGCAGGCCGCGCGCAAGCTGCTGGACATCGAGGACGCGAACTACGTGCCGATCATCCGCGATCCGAAGACCACCACGGCCGACACGGAAGCGGTGTTCTACTTCCCGGGCTGCGGTTCGGAACGCCTGTTCTCGCAGGTCGGCCTGGCCACGCAGGCGATGCTGCGGCATGCCGGCGTGCAGACCGTGCTGCCGCCGGGCTACCTGTGCTGCGGCTATCCGCAGCGCGGCAACGGCATGACCGACAAGGCCGAGCAGATCATCACCGACAACCGGGTGCTGTTCCACCGCGTCGCCAACACGCTCAACTACCTGGACATCAAGACCGTGGTGGTCAGCTGCGGCACTTGCTACGACCAACTGGCCGGCTACGAGTTCGAGAAGATCTTCCCGGGCTGCCGCCTGATCGACATCCACGAATACCTGCTGGAAAAGGGCATCAAGCTGGAAGGCGCCAAGGGCGTGCGCTACATGTACCACGACCCCTGCCACACGCCGATGAAGCTGCAGGATCCGATGAAGACCGTGCGTTCGCTGGTGGGCGACGGCGCCGTCAAGAGCGACCGCTGCTGCGGCGAGTCGGGCACGCTGGCGGTCAGCCGGCCGGACATCTCGACCCAGGTGCGCTTCCGCAAGCAGGAAGAGCTGCTCAAGGGCGACGCCGCGCTGCGCACCGACGGCTTCACGGGTGACGTCAAGGTGCTGACCTCGTGCCCGTCGTGCCTGCAAGGCCTGTCGCGCTACCAGGGCGACACCGGCATGGACGCCGACTACATCGTGGTCGAGATGGCGCGCCACATCCTCGGCGAAGGCTGGATGGAAGAGTACGTGCGCCGCGCCAACGCGGACGGCATCGAGCGCGTGCTGGTGTAGCGCGTCGCCGGCCAGTGGCCGGCGCGCCGCGTCTCGCAACGCCCGGCGGATTCGCCGGGCGTTTTGTTTTTCGCGCGATAGCGCAGGCGGGCCATGGCCGCGGCGACTTGTGCTGCTATTTCATTGCAAATAACATTGCGTCTCAATTGTAATGTGAGGTGTCAGCAGTTTCCATGCCCGTTTTCCCCCGAACCCCGCTCCTTGCCGCCGTCCTCGCGACCGTGGCCAGCCTGCCCGCCCAGGGCGCCCTGCAACCCGTCGCCGAAGCGCCGCTGTCCGGCGACACCGAATTCCACTGCCGCTTCGGCCAGGACAACAGCACCGAGTGCGTGAGCACCTACCGCTACACCATCCTGACGCTGGCCGGGCGCGAGCTGGTCTCGCGCATCGACCGCAGTTATGCCGAGAACGACAGCGTCGAGGTCGAGCGCGCCGAGCTGATCCAGCCCGGCGAAAAGCCCGTGCCCCTGACGGCCGACCAGATCGATACCCGCATGGCGCCGAATCCGGACCAGGGTTTCCTGCGCAACAAGCAGACCTCGCTGGCCTTTCCCAATCTGCGGGTGGGCAGCACCATCGTCTACACGCTGCGCGAGCGTTACGCCGGCATCCCGTCGGCCACGCAATTCCACTACGTGCTGGGCTTGCAGCCGCGGGCGGTGCGCCAGGAGCGCTTTCGCGCCGAGTTCAGCGCCGAGCGCCCGATGGTCTGGCGGACCGAGGCGATGGACGCCTATCGCGTCGAGGCCTCGCCCGATGCGCGCCGCATCACGGTGGAGCTAAAGGCCACGCCTTACTACTACGCCTACGTCAACGAGTCGGACAAGGGCTATCTGCGCCAGTCGCCGCGCCTGGAGATCGGCAGTTCGGCCGCCTTGCAGGACCATTTCGGCCCATTCGCGGCGCGCTACAACGCCATCCTGGCGGCGGCCTTGCCCGAAGGCGCGGCCGCGGCCGTCGCGGCCCAGCGGGGCAAGGCCCCGGCGCAGATCGTGGCCGCGCTGATGCGCCACATCCATGAGCGCTATCGCTACCTGGGTGACTGGCGCAACAGCGAACGCGGCCAGATTCCCTTCGCGCTCGATGAGATCGAGCGGCGCGGCTATGGCGACTGCAAGGACCTGTCGGTGCTGCTGACGGCCATGCTGCGCGCGGCCGGCATCGCCGCCGAACCCGCGCTGGTGACGCGCGGCACGGTGGCGCCGGCGGTGCTGCTGCCAGGGCTGTCGGCGCCCAACCACGCCATCGTGCGCGCCCAGGTGCAGGGCCAGACCTGGTGGCTGGACCCCACCAATCCGGTGTTCGTGCCGGGCTTCACCATGCCCGACATCCAGCAGCGCTGGGCCTTCGTCATGGACGATCAGGGCAATGTGCGGCGCGAGGACATTCCGCTCGAACGCCCCGCGCCCAGCGTCGTGGTGACGCGCCATGAACAGTTCGACAAGGACGGGCAGGCCAGCGTGCGCGCCTCTGTCGAGGTCAGCCGCATGGTGGCGGCGGAAGTCAGCGTGGGCGATCAGCAGAACGGCGCGACGGCCATGGACCAGGCGCTGTGCCGCAGCTTCGCCGCCGAGAACCGCGACTGCCGGCTGCGGCGCGCCGCCAGCGATTTCGTGGTGCCGGCGGCCTACCGCATCGACGCCACGCTGGTGGACCTGCGGGCGCTGGAACGGGTCGGCCGCCAGCAGGTCTACACGCACACCGAATTGAGCGATGACTGGGAGTTCTTCGCGCGCTACCGCCAGGCGGGCCAGCTGGCCGACATCTACCTCGGCACGCCGGAAACCACCTCCTATGACGTGACGCTGGCCGGCGGCAAGGTCGACGCGCCGCCGCTGCATTGCCAGGTCCGGTCGCCGTGGATCGACGTGGACCTGGACGGCAAGCCGGCCAAGGCGGGCTACCAGTACCGCTACCGCAGCGCCAGGAAGGTCAGCTGGTTCAGCCATGACGAGATCGGCTCGGAGGCGTTCGGGCAGGCGATCGAGCAGGGCCGGCAATGCGTCGAGGCATTGCGCATGGTGGTGACGCTGCCGCGCAAGTGAGCGCTGGACGCGGCAGCGCCACCCAGGAAAAACGCGGCCGGAGGGCCGCGTTTTTCATATCAGGCAGGTCGCGCTCATTCGAGCTTGATGTTGGCCTTCTTGATCACTTCCGCCCAGGCGGTGCGTTCCTTGTCGGCATAGGCCTTGAATTCCTGCGCCGACAGCGGCATCGGGATGACGCCCATGTCCAGCATCTTCTGCGACACGGCGGGCGACTTCAGCGCGGCGTCGAGTTCGGCGGACAGCTTCTTGACCACGGGCTCGGGCAGGCCGCCGGGCGCGACCAGGCCTTGCCAGGCGTAGGCGGTGAAGTCCGACACGCCTTGCTCGGCCATGGTGGGCGTGTCCGGCAGCACGGCGACGCGCTCGGGCGTGGCCGCGGCCAGCACGCGCAGCTTGCCGGCCTTGACGTTGGGCAGGCCCGCGGCCAGGTCGATGAACATCACATCCACCTGTCCGCCCAGCAGATCCTGGATGGCGGGCGCCGCGCCCTTGTAGGGCACGTGCAGCAGGTTGGCGCCGGTGCGCTGCTTGAACAGTTCCAGCGCCAGGTGGTGCGGCGAGCCGGCGCCGGCCGAGGCGGCGGTCAGCTTGCCGGGTTCCTTCTTGGCGGCCTGGATCACGTCGTCGACCGTCTTGTAGGGCGAGTTGACGTTCACCGCCAGCAGCAGCGGGAACTTGGCGATGCCGCCGATGTAGGTGAACTTGGACGGGTCGTAGGCCAGCTTGGCGTAGAGCGTGGGGTTGTACGCCAGCGTGCCGGAATCGGCGGTGCCGATGACGTAGCCGCTGGGTTCGGCCTGCGAGATCGCGGTGGCGCCGATGATGGTGGCGGCGCCGGGGCGGTTCTCGACCACGATGGTCTGGCCGAGCGGCTTCTCGATGCCGCTGGCGACGGTGCGCGCGACCACGTCGGCGCCGCCGCCGGCCGGGTAGGGCACGATCCAGCGGACGGGTTGGGCGGGCCAGGATTGGGCCGAGGCCGCGGTGGCGGCCAGCGACAGGGCGGCAAGCGCCAACAGGCGCCGGGCGTGTTTGTGCATGGGGTGTCTCCTCGTTTTTTTGCGAGGGTATTATGCCCCGGCCGCCCGGCAATATGCGCTCGTTTGCGGCCCCGGAATCAGCGGCTTATTGCGGATCGGGGTAGCTGCGGGCGCCGAAGATGGCGGTGCCGATGCGCACTTCGGTCGAGCCTTCCTCGATCGCCAGCTCGAAATCGCCGCTCATGCCCATGGACAGGCGCTCCAGCGACACCCCGGCGATGCTTTCCTGGCGCAACTGGTCGCGCAGCTCGCGCAGGGCGCGGAGGCAGGCGCGCACTTCCAGCGGGTCGGGCGAATTGGCCGCCATGGTCATCAGGCCCTGCACCCGCAGGGTGGGGAAGTCCGCCGTGATGCGGCGCAGGAACGCCGCCACGTCGGCGGGGGCCATGCCGTACTTGCTGGGTTCGCTGGAGGTTTTGACCTGCACCAGCACGTCCAGGGTCCGGCCCTCATTGACCAGGCGGCGGTGCAGGGCCTCGGCCAGATCGAGCCGGTCGAGCGACTGCAGCTCGGTGGCGTCGCGCGCCGCGTCCTTGGCCTTGTTGGTCTGCAAGTGACCGATCAGGACCCATTGCAGGCCCTGGCCGGCCAGCGCGGCCGCCTTCTGGCGCAGTTCCTGGGTCTTGTTCTCGCCAAAACGGGTCAGGCCCAGGGCCATGGCCTCGCGCACGGCATCCACCTCGAACGTCTTGCTGACGGGCAGCAGCGTCACGCTGTCCGGCTCCCGGCCGGCGCGTTCGCAGGCCTGGGCGATGCGTTGCCGGATCCGGGCCAGGCGGGTGGCCATGGTGTCTACATCGGTCATGCGGGGTCTCTTGGGAACGGAATGTCCCATAGTGTAGGACGCGCGTGCACCGTTTCGCCACACCGCGCCGCGCAGGGGCGCGTGTTCGTTGACCCTGTCTGAGCGGCAGGCTTAGAATTTGTCGATATTTGTTTAGATTTCAATGTTCTAAACCCGCCAGCGCCGTCGTTGAACGGCGCGGGTCCTTCCTTTCTCCTCGTCGTCCCTTCCGCCATGTCCAGCGCCGCGCCCGAGTACGCTTTTGCCACGCCTTTCCTGAATCCCCCCGCTTCCCCGATCCGTTCGCTCATGCCTTACGCGATGCGCCCCGGCACCATTTCGCTGGCGGGCGGCTATCCCGCGCAGGAACTGTTCGACGTGGACGGCCTGACGATCGCGTCGACCCAGGTGCTGGCTCGCCTGGGCGCCTGCCTGCAGTACTCCAACATCGATGGCCAGGCCAGCCTGCGCAACGAACTGGCGCGCCTGTCGGCGGCGCGCGGCCTGCACTGCAATCCGGACACCGAACTGGCCGTCACCGGCGGTTCGCAGCAGGCCATGGCCTTGCTGTCGCGCGTGATGCTGCAGCCGGGCGACCACGCCATCATCGAATCGCCCGCGTTCCCCAATTCCGTGCAGGCGCTGCGCTACACCGGCGCCACCGTGCACACCGTGCCGTCCGGCCCGGATGGCGTCGACATCGATGCGCTCGATGAACTGGCCGCGCGCATCAAGCCCAAGATCGTCTGCGTGGTGGCCTCGTTCTCCAATCCCTGTGGCGCCACCATCTCGCGCCAGCGCCGCCTGCGGCTGCTGGAGCTGGCGGTCAAGCACCGCTTCCTGATCGTCGAGGACGATCCCTACAGTGAACTGCGCTTCGCCGGCGAAGCCGTGCCGCCCATCATGGCGCTGGCCGAGGGCGAAGCCCGCAACTGGGCCGTGTACCTGGCCAGCATGTCCAAGACCATGGCGCCCGCGCTGCGCATCGGCTGGCTGGTGGCCCCGCCCGAGATCCGCCGCCGCTGCGTCGGCGCCAAGGCCGCCGACGACATGGCCTCGTCCGCGTGGATCCAGGAAGTGGTGGCGCAGTACCTGGCCAACGGCCGCTATGAAGAACACGTGCCGCGCATCCGCGCCGCCTACGGCCTGCGTTGCGACGCCATGGCCGCCGGCCTGGAGCGCGAACTGGCCGGCCGCATCACCTTCAGCAAGCCCGAAGGCGGCATGTTCTTCTGGGCGCGCCTGAACGGCGAGGTCGACGCGACCCGCCTGCTGCCCTATGCCATCGAGCACGAAGTGGTCTACGTGCCGGGCAAGGCGTTTTACGCCGACGCGGCCCAGGCCGACCTGCACGCCATGCGCATGTCGTTCGCCACCATGAACGAAAGCCAGATCGCGCAGGGCATGCAGCGGCTCAGCCGCGCGCTGGACGCCTGCGAGGCCAACCAGCCGGTGTCGATTTCGCTGGCGGCGTGATATACCCAAATAAGCGCTTGTTATTTGGCGCGGGCGCTTCATGTCGATAAGCTTCTCGCCTCGGCGCGCTTGCGCGCCCTGCTACAACAGGGCGCTTGCGCGTCCCGGTACAACAGGAAAACAAGTCATGAACATTGCAAAAGGGTTGGCGGGTGCGGCGTTGTTGTTTGCCGCGGCACAAGGGGCACAAGCGGCGACGCTGGACGTCGTGCGCCAGCGCGGGGCGGTCACCTGCGGCACCACCACGGGCTTCGCGGGCTTCTCCGCCCCTGACGCGCAGGGCAAGTGGCAGGGTCTGGACGTGGACCTGTGCCGCGCCATCGCCGCGGCGGTGTTCGGCGACGCCGACAAGATCAAGGTCGTGCCGCTCAACTCGCAGCAGCGCTTCACCGCGCTGCAGTCGGGTGAAGTCGACGTGCTGACCCGCAACACCACCGTGACGCAGCAGCGCGACACCGCGCTGGGCATCATCCACGCCGGCATCAACTTCTACGACGGCCAGGGCTTCCTGGTGCCCAAGTCGCTGGGCGTCAAGAGCGCCAAGGAAATCAACGGCGCGACCATCTGCCTGCAGACCGGCACCTCGAACGAGAACACGCTTGCCGACTGGGCGCGCGCCAACAAGGTCACCTACAAGCCGGTGGTGATCGAGACCTTCAACGAAGTGGTCAACGCCTTTGCCGCGGGCCGTTGCGACGTGTTCTCGACCGACGCCTCGGGCCTGGCCTCGATCCGCATCTCCAAGCTGCAGAAGCCCGACGACTACGTGGTGCTGCCCGAGATCATCTCGAAGGAACCGCTGGGTCCGTTCGTGCGCCAGGGCGACGACGCGTGGCTGAACATCGTGCGCTGGTCGCTCTCGGCCATGATCGAGGCCGAGGAATACGGCGTGACCTCCAAGAACGTCGACGAACAGGCCAAGAGCGACAGCCCCAATATCAAGCGCATCCTGGGCGTGACGCCCGGCGGCGGCGCCAATCTGGGGCTGGACGAGAAGTGGGCCTACAACATCGTCAAGCAGGTCGGCAACTACGGCGAGAGCTTCGAGCGCAACGTCGGCGAGGGCAGCCCGCTGAAGATCAAGCGCGGCCTGAATGCGCAGTGGACGCAAGGCGGCCTGATGTACGCGCTGCCGATCCGCTGAGCGCGGCGTGATCCGGCGCGCCGGCCGGATTCGCCAACAAAAAACCGATGCTGCGGCATCGGTTTTTTATTGGGCGCGTATTGCGTCGCGGGCCGTCAGCCGCGCCGGTAGACCTGCGCGATCCGGGTGAAGGCGTTGCGCAGTTCGCGCGTGCCGCCCTGGAAGATCACGGGCCGGCCGCGGTGCGTGAACACCACCAGGCGCTTGGAAAAGATCATCGGCACGAAGCGCGCTTCGCGCACGTCTTCCCAGGCCACCTCGCGGCGCGAGAACCAAGTCTGGCGCAGTCCGCGTTCGCCGATGGTGGTGATGGACGTCTGCATGTGCCAGGACACGAACAGCAGGCCGATGAAGCACAGCCCCACCACCAGCGCCATCGAGCTCTCGAGCGGCTGGCCCGGCGCGCGGATGGCGGTCGTGACCACCTGCACGCCCAGCACCGCCAGGATCACCCAGGTCAGGATGCGCACCCAGTCGGGCCACGCCTGCCCCGACAGCGGCAGCGGACCGATGGCGCGGAGCAGGGCGGCGTGTTCCTCGGGCGAGGGGGGCGAGGCGGGGGACGTCATGCGGCTGCGGAGTTCCGGTAGCGTTGCGGAAAGACTTGCGCCGGTTGACCCGGACGCTCACGCGAAACGCGCGCAGCCATTCTACGGCGATTCGCGTCAGGCGGCCCGCTTGGCGGCAATGGCGTTGCCGGCCCGGCTGGAGCCCTTGCGATTGAGGTTGGCCGACATCCATTGGCCGATGTCCACCACCGCGTCGAAGTCGACGCCGGTATCGATGTCCAGGCCGCGCAGCATGTACAGCACGTCTTCGGTGGCGACGTTGCCGGTCGCGCCCTTGGCGTAGGGGCAACCGCCCAGGCCGGCCACCGAGGCGTGGAAGATCGAGATGCCGGTCTCCAGCGACGCCAGGATGTTGGCCAGCGCCTGGCCGTAGGTGTCGTGGAAGTGGCCCGAGACGCGCGCCGGGTCCACCACGCGGGTGACCGCGGTCATCACGTCGCGCACGCGTTGCGGCGTGCCCACGCCGATGGTGTCGGCCACGTCGATCTCGTCGACCTGCATGGCCAGGTAGCGCTGGGCCACGTCGACCACGGATTCGATCGGCACTTCGCCCTGGTAGGGACAGCCCAGCGCGCAGCTGATGCTGCCGCGCACGCGGATGCCGGCTTCGCGGGCGGCCTGCACCACGGGTTCGAAGCGCGCGATGGATTCGGCGATCGAGCAGTTGATGTTCTTTTGCGAGAAGGCCTCGCTGGCCGCGCCGAAGATGACGATTTCGTCCGCGCCGGCCGCCAGCGCGCCTTCGAAGCCCTTCATGTTGGGCGTGAGCACCGAGTAGATCGTGCCGGGACGGCGCTGGATCCGCGCCACGACGTCGGCGCCGTCGGCCATCTGCGGCACCCACTTGGGCGACACGAACGAGGCCGCCTCGACGTTGGGAAAGCCGGCGGCCGCGAGGCGGTCGATCAGTTCCACCTTGATGTCGGTGGGGACGAATTCCTTTTCATTCTGCAGGCCGTCGCGGGGCGAAACCTCGACGATCTTGACGCGTGTGGGCAATGCCATGTCTCTTCCTGTATCGGTATCGGGGGGGGCGGCCGCGGCGGCGGCACGGCGCCAACGCCAATATTAGCGCCATCGCATCCGGCCCCGCTCGCGCGCCGCCCAAGGGCTGTCCAGGCGCTGGCCGGCCTCCGCCCTGGGTCTTGGCGCGGCCCCTTATTTCAGGCGTTGGAAGCGTCCGTCGTCCAGGCGCGCCACGCGCGCGGCCAGTTCCAGCTCCAGCAACTGGGCCTGCAGGTCGGCGGTCTCCAGGCCGCAGCGGGCCTGGATCGCGTCCAGGTGCAACGGGTCGAAGCCCAGGGCCTCCAGCACAGGGTGGGGGGCGGCGCTCTCGGCCGGCGCGGCCGGGCGGGCGCCGGGCTGCGGGCCGCCGCCGAGTTCGTCGGTGATGTCGGCCGCGGTCTCCACCAGCTTGGCGCCCTGGCGGATCAGCGCATGGCAACCGCGCGACAGCGGCGAGTGGATCGAGCCGGGAATGGCGAACACTTCGCGCCCGCTTTCGCCCGCCAGCCGCGCAGTGATGAGCGAGCCGCTCTGTTTCGCGGCCTCGACCACCAGCACGCCGCGCGCCAGGCCTGCCACGATGCGGTTGCGCTTGGGAAAGTGCTGCGGCAGGGCGCCGGTCCCCATCGGCAGTTCGGACACCAGCGCGCCGTGCGCGGCGATGCGATGCGCCAGGTCGCGGTGCCGCGCCGGGTAGATTCGGTCGATGCCGGTGCCCATCACGGCGACCGTGCCGGCGCCGCCGGGGCCGGCTTCCAGGGCGCCTTCATGGGCCGCCGCGTCGATGCCCAGCGCCGGCCCGCTGACCACGCGCCAGCCGTTGCCGGCCAGGTGGCGGGCGAAGGCGCGGGCGTTTTCCTGGCCGCCGGGGGTCGCGTTGCGGGCGCCCACGACCGCCAGCGACGGTCCCTGCAGATAGGCCGGGTCGCCGTTCACGTAGAGCAGGATGGGCGGGTCGGCGATGGTCAGCAGGCTTTGCGGATAGGCGGGATCGGCCAGCGTCAGGATATGGCGGCCGGGCGCCTCGACCCACTGCAGCGCGCTGTCGACCTGCGCGGCCATCTCGGCCGGCATGGGGGCGGCCAGCTGGCGGGCCAGCGCATCGGGCAATTGGCGCGCCAGGGCCGAGGCGCGCTGCGCGTAGATCTGTTCCGGCAGGCCCAGCGCGCCCAGCAGGGTGCAGGCGGTGGCCGAGCCGATACCGGGTTCCAGGGACAGGCGCAACCAGGCGGACAGTTCAGCGGGGGTGTGGGTGAGCGGCATGTTCGAGAGTGTCGCATGGCGGCCACGGCGGTCCCGGCAAGGGGGATCGAATGGTCCCGGCCGGACCGGCCCGTAAATCGGGGGCGGGTGGGGCCGGATAATCCTCGGCTTAGCCGAAAACTATTAGAAATCAAGAATCTAATGAATTAAACTGTTGGTCAGGCACTCTTACCGACGATTCCTTTTCAATGGCATTACTCCCTATTCTTCGCTACCCGGATCCGCGCTTGCACAAGAAGGCCAAGCCGGTCGCCGAGGTCGATGACCGCATCCGCCAACTGGTGCGCGACATGGCCGACACCATGTACGACGCGCCGGGCGTGGGCCTGGCCGCGACGCAGGTTGACGTGCACGAGCGCGTCGTCGTCATCGACGTCTCCGAAGAAAGCAATCAGCTGCTGGTGTTGATCAATCCCGAGATCACCTGGCACAGCGACGATTACAAGATCTACGAAGAAGGCTGCCTGTCGGTCCCGGGCATATATGACGAAGTCGAGCGCGCCTCGCGCATCCGCTGCAAGGCGCTGGACATCGACGGCAAGCCGTTCGAGTTCGAGGCCGACGGCCTGCTGGCCGTGTGCGTGCAGCACGAGCTCGACCACCTGGAAGGCAAGGTGTTCGTCGAATACCTGTCCAACCTGAAGCAGAACCGCATCAAGACCAAGCTGAAAAAGGCCGAGCGCGAAGCGCTGCGCGCCTGACGCCCGTTTCCTCCTTCCCGGTCCGATCCCCATGCGCCTAGTTTTCGCCGGCACGCCGGAATTCGCCCGTATCGCCTTCGACGCCCTGCGGGCCGCCGGCCACGACATCCCGTTGGTCATGACCCAGCCCGACCGTCCCGCGGGTCGCGGACTCAAGCTGACCCCGAGCCCGGTCAAGCAGGCCGCGCTCGATGCCGGCATCGAGGTCGCCCAGCCGCGCAGCCTGCGGCTCGATGGCCGCTACCCCGAGGAAGCCGCCGAGGCCCGCGCCCTGCTCGAGCGCATCGCGCCCGACGTCATGGTGGTCGCGGCCTATGGCCTGATCCTGCCGCAGTGGGTGCTGGACCTGCCGCGCCTGGGTTGCCTGAACATCCACGCCAGCCTGTTGCCGCGCTGGCGCGGCGCGGCGCCGATCCAGCGCGCCATCGAGGCCGGCGATGACCGCACCGGGGTCACCATCATGCAGATGGACGCGGGCCTGGACACCGGCGACATGCTGCTGGAACGCATCGTGCCGATCGGCGCCGACACCAATGCCGCGCAATTGCACGACGCGCTGGCGCTGGCCGGCGGCGAGGCGATCGTGGCGGCCCTGGCCGCGCTGGGCCAGGGCGGTTTGACGCCGACCCCGCAGCCCGAGGAAGGCGTGACCTACGCCGCCAAGCTGGACAAGGCCGAGGCCGCGCTCGATTGCAGCCAGGCGGCGGAACTGCTGGCGCGCCGCGTGCGCGCCTTCAACCCGGTGCCGGGCGCCAGCATCCGCCTGCCAGGCCTGGCCGATCCGGTGAAGGTGTGGCGCGCCCAGGCCTTGCCGCAGCCCGCCACGGCCGCGCCCGGCAGCGTGCTGCGCGCGGACGCCGAGGGCATCGACATCGCGACCGGCGAGGGCGTATTGCGCTTGCTGGAGTTGCAGAAGGCCGGCGGCAAGCGCCAGCCGGTGGACGTGTTCGTGCGGGGCTGGCAGCCGGCCTGAGGCCGGCCGTCGCCGCCAGGGTCCGGCCGCCGTGGGGCGGGCGGACCGTTTTCAGGGACGCCGGGCCAGCAGGTCCAGATAGGCGCCCGACAGCAGTTGCTCCGGCGCGATCTGCAGGCTGGCCAGCAGTTCATGGGCCTCGGCCATGCCGTCCTCGACGCTTTCGCCGTCGCGCAGCACCACTTCCAGTTCCAGGAATTCCCCCAGCCCCTCGACCCGATCCAGGTGGATGCGGGTGCGGCCGGCCATGAACAGCAGGCGCTGCTTGCGCACGCGCCCGATCACGCCATAGGCCAGCCCCAGCGCATCGCGCAGGGTGTCGGGCGAGGCGGTCGGCGAAATGACGTAGAAGCTTTCCTTGGGGCCGGCGGCGTCGGCGCGGCGGTAGAAGATCAGTTCGCCCTTGCCATCGGCGAACACGCGCAGCTTGAGCCGGCCGTCGGGGCAGGCGAAGAAGGTGTCGTCCTGCGCGATGGCGACCGGCGCCTTGCCGGACAACGCCGCCGCCAGCGGTTCGAGGGCCGCCAGGCTGGCGACCCTGGCCTTGATTTCGACGTTGCGCGCCATCAGCGTGTCCTTGTCGGGGCGCCGCGTCAGGCCAGCGCGGCCGGCAGTTCGGCGACCTGCATGAACAATTCGTCGGGGCCGCGGTCGCGCAGCGCGTCGACGTGGTTGTAGCCCCAGGCCACCGATCCCACGCGCACGCCGGCCTTGCGGGCCGCGTCGATGTCGCGCATTTCGTCGCCCACCAGCAGGAAACGTTCCGGCGCGGTGCCGTGGCGCTGCAGCAGGCGGTCGATCTTGGCGGCCTTGCCGAACAGGTCGGTGCCGCATTCGTAGTCGTCGAACAGCGCCGCGGTGTCGGGGCCGAGCACGCGCTGCACATTTTCGAGCGAGTTCGAGCTGACCACCGCCAGCCGCAGCCCGCCCGCCTTCAGGCGGGCCAGCGCGTCGGGGATGCCGTCGAACAGGTGCACGCTGGGATCGATCTCCTGCATCAGGGTGCGCACGTGCGCCATGATGGCGGGCAGTTTCCACAGCGGGATGCCGAGGAACTTCAGGATCTCGCCGGCATCGCGGTGGCGCAGCTGGTCGCGCTCGGCGGCGTCGATCTTGCGGAAGCCGTACTTGTCGGCCACCGTGTTGAGGATGGAATTGAACCAGGGCATGGTGTCCGCCAGGGTTCCGTCGAAATCAAAAGCTGCGATGTCGTATTTCAAGAAAAAATCCGATGCCGATCTACATGGGGTGAAGCAGATACTGCACCACCGGCGCCAGGTCTTCAAGCGGCGGTGCGCCCGCGACGACGCGCTGGGCGTTGGTCCAGGGGTAGTCCAGCGCCAGCAGCCAGCCGAATACCGCTTCGGCGTCGGCGGGCGGCAGCGTCACCATGGTCTCGATCGTAATGGTCAGGTGGGTGGCGCGGTACGGCTCCGGCTGGAAGGTCCAGGCGTAGCGGCCGCAGCCCACGCGCACGTTGCCGGTGGCCTTCTCGGTCATGCCGACGATCCAGTCACAGGAATAATCGGACAGACGCACGTCCGCCTCGGGCCGCGCCAGGTAGAAGGTGTAGACGTTGTCGTAGGTCTGGCCGAACTTGCGCACCAGCGTGTCGGTGATCGCGGCCAGGCCGTGGGATTCGGGCGGAAAGGCGATGGCCTGCGTGCGCAGCGCCATCTTCAGCACCGCCTGCGGCGCGAAGGCGCGCGCCATGTAGTGCGGGCGGTTTTCGTCCTTGGCGTGGAAGTAATCGCGCAATACGGACTCGGTGCTGGCGGGAGACGACGAACCGGTGGACATTGCGGGTTTTCCTTGGGGGCGGTTTAGGGGGGCGCGATGCTCGGGCTTGACCGGCTCGAACCACTTGGAAACGTTGGGCGGCTCGTAGATGGCGTAGCGGTCCAGCAGCGTCGCCGGATCGCTTTCCACCACCAGCATGTCGCGATGCTGCGGGCGCATGAAGGCTTCGTCGACGGCATGGTCGACGAACTGCATCAGCGCGTCGTAGTAGCCGGCGATGTTGAGCAGGCCGCAGGGCTTGCTGTGCATGCTGAGCTGGGCCCAGGTCCAGACCTCGAAGAATTCCTCGAGCGTGCCGGCGCCGCCGGGCAGCGCGATGAAGCCGTCGGCCTTGTCCATCATCATGGCCTTGCGCTCGTGCATGCTCTGCACCAGATGCAGTTCGGTCAGGCCGCGATGGGCCTGTTCCTTCTTCTGCAGCAGTTCCGGGATCACGCCGATCACGCGGCCGCCGCCGGCCAGCACCTCGTTGGCGATCACGCCCATGATGCCGACGACCGAGCCGCCGTAGACCAGGCCGAGGTCGCGCTTGACCAGTTCACGGGCCAGCACGCGGGCCTGTTCCAGGTATTCGGGGCGCGCGCCGGGATTGGAGCCGCAATACACGCAGATGTTCTTCAGGGTCATATGAAGCTACTAATTGCCGGGCCCGTTACAGATTGCGTCACGGGCCGTCCGGGGAGCCGATAGTTTACGAGAAGCGCCGGACGCGTTTTTGCGCGGCGCGCGAAAGCCCGATATGGGGCCATGGGCAATGTTTGGACACAGCATCTTTTCGCATGGCCGGTAGACTGGGTTGTTCGGAACGACTGGAAGTCCAGCGTCGTATTGCCAACCCCACAAGGAGCTAACGATATGGAAAACACGACCCGTAACCACGACAAGGCGAGCCGCCCCTTCGACATGGATGTGAAGGCGATCCGCGCCAAGGCGCGCCAGGACATCGAGTCCGGCGCCGTCACCGACACCTACCGCGCGGACCGCAAGACCGTGCTCAAGCTGCTGAACGAAGCGCTGGCCACCGAGATCGTCTGTGTGCTGCGCTACAAGCGCCACTTCTTCATGGCCCGCGGCCTGAACGCCGAGCCGGTGGCGGCGGAATTCGCCGAGCACGCCACCCAGGAACAGGACCACGCCGACAGGCTGGCCGAACGCATCGTGCAGCTGGGCGGCGAGCCCAACCTGTCGCCCAAGGGCCTGCTCGAGCGCAGCCACTCCGAGTACATCGAGGGCGCCACGCTTGAGGAGATGATCAAGGAAAACCTGATCGCCGAGCGCATCGCCATCGACAGCTACCGGCAGATGATCGACTACATCGGCGAACAGGATTCGACCACGCGCCGCCTGCTCGAAGAGATCCTGGCGGTCGAGGAAGAGCACGCGGACGACATGTCCGATTTCCTGGCCAAGCACTGAGGTGTTGCCGGCCCGTGCCGGCCTTTACGGAGCGCCGGCGGCCGCATCGTGGCGGCGCGCCGCCGCATCCAGTTGCGCATGGTGCCTTTCAGCCCAGCGGTCCAGCGCCACCAGCGCCACGTTCAACGATTTCCCCAGGTCGGTCAGGTGGTAGCGCACGTGCGGCGGCACGGTGCGCATGTCCTCGCGCCGCACCAGCCCGTGGCGTTCCAGGTCGCGCAGCGTCTGCGTCATCATCTTCTGTGAAATGCCGTCGAGCTTGCGCAGCAGTTCGTTGTTGCGCAGCGGGCCGCGCGCCAGCGCCGGCAGGACCAGCGGCACCCACTTGCCGGAGATCAGCTCGAGCGCGCGGCGCGACGGGCAGGCGGCGTCGAAGACGTCGCCGGAGGAAGCGGGAGAGACAGCCATGTCGGGCCCTTCATGGTTACCAAAAGGTGCGTACTTGTGCCTGGGTAACTATAGGCCCTAAGCTGGCCGCATTCCAATCTCGAAGGGAGGCCGCGATGGCCTGGTGGATCCTGTTGGCCGCGAGCGCGGTGGAAATCGTGATGGCGCTGGCGTTGAAGTACGCCGACGGCTGGACGCGGTTCTGGCCCAGCGCCATCGGCATCGCCGCGGCCCTGGGCAGCATCTTCCTGCTGACGCTGGCGATGCGGCATCTGCCCGCTGGCACCGCCTACGCGGTGTGGACCGGCATCGGTTCCGTGGGCATCACGGTGCTGGGGATCGCGCTGTTCGGGGATTCGCCGTCGGTTGCGCGCCTGGCGTGCATCGCGCTGATCGTGGGCGGCGTGGCGGGATTGAAACTGCTGGAAGCCTGAAGGCAGCCGGCGGCGGACGCCGCCGGCAGGCAGGACAGTTAGATCGTGTCGGCCCAGAGGTCGTATTCGTCGGAGTCGGTGACGCGCACGCGCACCATGTCACCGGCCTTGAGGGCGCGGTCCGAACTGACGTAGACGCAACCGTCGATTTCCGGCGCGTCGCCGGCGCTGCGGCCCACGGCGCCATCTTCATCCACTTCGTCGATCAGCACGTCGATCTCGCGGCCGACCTTGCGCGCCAGGCGCGCGGTGGAAATCGACTGCTGCAGTTCCATGAAGCGTTCCCAGCGTTCCTGCTTGACCTCGTCCGGCACCGGATTGTCGAGCAGGTTGGCGGGCGCGCCTTCCACCGGCGAATACTGGAAACAGCCGACGCGGTCGAGCTGGGCTTCCTGCATCCAGTCCAGCAGGTACTGGAAGTCTTCCTCGGTCTCGCCGGGGAAGCCGACGATGAAGGTCGAGCGGATGGTCAGGTCGGGGCAGATCTCGCGCCACTTCTTGATGCGCGCCAGCGTCTTGTCCTCGAATGCCGGACGCTTCATGGCCTTGAGGATGCGCGGGCTGGCGTGCTGGAACGGGATGTCCAGGTAGGGCAGGATCTTGCCCTCGGCCATCAGCGGAATCACTTCGTCCACGTGCGGATACGGATACACGTAATGCAGGCGCGTCCAGACGCCCATTTCGGACAAGGCCGTACAGAGCTCGGTCATGCGGGTGCGCACCGGGCGGCCGTTCCAGAAGCCGCTGCGGAACTTGACGTCGACGCCGTAGGCGCTGGTGTCCTGCGAGATCACCAGCAGTTCCTTGACGCCGGCCTTGACCAGGCGCTCGGCCTCGCTGAGCACGTCGCCCACCGGGCGGCTGACCAGGTCGCCGCGCATCGACGGGATGATGCAGAAGCTGCAGCGGTGATTACAGCCTTCCGAGATCTTCAGGTAGGCGTAGTGGCGCGGGGTCAGCTTGACGCCCTGCGGCGGCACCAGGTCCAGGTAGGGGTTGTGGTCCTTCTTGGGCGGCGCGGCGTTGTGCACGGCGCGCACCACTTCCTCGTACTGCTGCGGGCCGGTCACGGCCAGCACGCTGGGGTGCACGTTGCGGATCACCGATTCCTCGACGCCCATGCAGCCGGTGACGATGACCTTGCCGTTCTCGGCCAGCGCCTCGCCGATGGCTTCCAGCGACTCGGCCTTGGCGCTGTCGATGAAACCACAGGTGTTGACCACCACGACGTCCGCGTCGTTGTACTCGGGCGTGACTTGGTAGCCTTCGGTGCGCAGTTGGGTCAGGATGCGTTCGGAGTCGACCAGGGCTTTGGGACAGCCCAGGCTGACAAAGCCGACTTTGGGGGAAGACATGGAATACCTCGGTGGGCGCGAGCCGGCGCCAATGATCAAATACTGCGCAATTTTAGCGCGGCAGGGCGGGGGGGGCCGTTATTTTAGCGGGTTGCCGGGCGCGCCAGCGGTTGAAGTGCGTCCCCAATATCCAGAGGGGCGCCGCCGGGCGTCACGCGCCGCTGCGGCGATACAGCGCCAGGGTGCCGGCCAGCCCGATCATGAGCGAGCCGCAGACCCGGTTCAGCCAGCGCAGGCCCGAGCCGCGGAAGGCCCGCACCAGCTGCGCGCCCAGGGTGGCGTAGGCCAGCATGGTCAGGATGTTCATCAGCGCCAGCACGGCGGCCACGGTGGCGTATTGGGGCAGCAGGGGGCGCCTGGGTGTTGATGAACTGCGGCAGGAAGGCGGACATGAACAGCAGCGCCTTCGGGTTGGTCAGCGCCACCACGAAGCTGCGCAGGCCCAGTTTGAGGCCCACGGGCCGGGCGGCGCCGGGTTCGGCGGCCGGCAGCACCAGCGCGGCGTCCGAACGCAGCATCTTCCAGCCCAGGTAGGCCAGATAGGCCGCGCCCGCCCATTTGATGGCATGGAAGGCGACCTCGGAAGCGGCCAGCACCACGCCCAGGCCGGAAGCCACCGCGCCCACCAGAATGAAGTCGGCCAGCACCGCGCCGCCCATGCCCCAGCAGGCGGTGCGCACGCCGTGGCGCGAACCGTTGCTCATGGCGAGCAGGACGGTCGGGCCGGGCGTCACGATGGCGACGGCCGAGGCCAGGATGAACAGCAGCAGCGTGGCGGTGGACATGGCGGGCTCCGAGGCAAGCGGCCAGTGTGACGCGCCCGGCGCGGTTCGTCCAGCGCCCGCCATGAGGCCGTCGGCGGGGGCGACGGCCCGCGCCGGGCTACCATAGCGGTCTTGTCCTTTGATTTGCTGCCATGTCCACGCGTTCCGATACCCCCCATCTGGCTCCCCCGCTTTCCGCCGTCCTGCTTTCCAGCGCGCGCGTGGTGGAGGACGTCCTGGAAGGCCGCTCGTTGACCGATGCCCTGGCCGAGGTCGACGGCGCCCTGCGCCCCGCGGCGCAGGCGGTGTCGTTCCACGCGATGCGCTACCTGGGCTGGGCCGACGCGGTCGGCCGCGAACTGGTGCAGCGCTACCCCAACGTGCTGTTCGAGTCGCTGCTGCTGGTGTCGCTGACGCTGCTCAAGGCCGAGGGCGAGGCCGCGGCCGCGCTGCCGGGCATGCCGGTCTACGCGCCCCACACGGTGGTGGACCAGGCCGTCACGGCCGCGGCCTCGACCCGTTCCCTGGCCTCGTTCAAGGGCCTGCTCAACGCCTGCCTGCGCCGCTTCCTGCGCGAGCGCGCGGCGCTGGAGGCCGCGGTGGCCGACAGCCCCGAGGCCGAATGGAACCATCCGGGCTGGTGGGTCAAGCAATTGCGCGTGGCCTATCCGCAGCAATGGCAGGAGATCCTGCGGGCGGCCAACGTGCCGGCGCCGCTGACCCTGCGCGTCAACCGCCGCCGCGCCAGCCGCGAGCAGGTGCTGGCCGCGTTCCAGGACGCGGGCCTGGCCGCCGAGCCGGTGGGCCAGGCCGGCCTGGTGCTGGCCACGCCGCGCCCGGTGACCCAGTTGCCCGGTTTCGCCGAGGGCTGGTGGTCGGTGCAGGACGCCGGCGCCCAATTGGCCGCCGAACTGCTGGCGCCCAAGGACGGCATGCGGGTGCTGGACGCCTGCGCCGCGCCGGGCGGCAAGACCGCCCACCTGCTGGAGCTGGCCGACATCGACCTGCTGGCCCTGGACGCCGACGCCGACCGTCTGGTGCGGGTCGGCCAGAACCTGGACCGCCTGGGCCTGGCGAGCGAGCGGGCGCGGCTGCAGGCCGCCGACGCCGCCGACCTGGACGCCTGGTGGGACGGCAAGCCCTTCGACGCCGTGCTGGCGGACGTGCCGTGCACCGCCTCGGGCATCGTGCGGCGCCATCCCGATATCCGCTGGCTGCGCCGCGAAAACGACGTGCGCCGCACCGCCACGCTGCAGGCGCGGATCCTGGACGCGCTCTGGCGCACCGTGGCGCCCGGCGGCCGCCTGCTGTACGTGACCTGCTCGATCTTCCCGATCGAGGGCACGCGCCAGGCACTCGAGTTCCTGCAGCGCCACCCCGAGGCCCAGCGCCTGGACGCGCCGGGCCAATTGCTGCCAGTTGCGGTCGATGCAACACCCGCGGCGCAACGCGATGGATTTTTCTACGCCTTGTTTGCCAAGCAGTCCTGAATCGCCAAGAATAGGGGGCATGACGGGGTTTCGGTGTCGTATGTCCATCATTTCACGCTTATTTCTGGGGTTGTTGTTCGTAACTGCCGCGCTGTCGTTGGCGCCGGCCGGTCAGGCACACGGGTCCGAACCGAAGGTGGTGCGCGTCGAACCGGTGGTGCGGGGCGACAAGCTTGAAATCGACGCCGACATCGAGTTCGAACTGAACCAGCAACTGCGTGACGCCGCCCAGCGCGGCGTGCCCCTGTACTTCACCGCCGACCTGACCATCACGCGCGAGCGCTGGTGGTGGTTCGACAAATCCCTGGTGGACACCTCGCGCACCTGGCGCGTGATCTACAACGCGCTGACGCGCCAGTGGCGCGCCGGGGTCGGCGAGCTGTCCTTCCCGGTGGCGTCGCTGGACGACGCCATGAGCGTCATCCGCCACGTGCGCAACTGGCAGGTGGCCGATGCCGACGATTTCGACGAAGGCGTGGTCTATGGCGGCCAGTTGCGGCTGCGGCTGGACACGTCGCTGCTGCCCCGGCCGTTCCAGGTCAATGCCCTGAACAGCAGCTCCTGGGTCCAGGGCACGCCGTGGACCGATTTCTCGTTCTCGCTGGGTGACAAGGAGAAAGACCCCTCATGAGGCTGTTGCTTCGGCTGGCCCTGATGGTCGGCGCGGTGAGCGGCCTGGCGTTGCTGGGCCTGCTGGCATGGTCCACGGGCAATGCCTCGCGCTTTGCCCGTTATTACGACACCCTGCTGATTCTCAACGGTATCTTCGCCCTGGCGCTGTTCGTCTGGGTGGTGGCGCTGACGGTGCGGCTGGCGCGGCAGATCCGGCGGCGGCAGTTCGGCGCCCGGCTGACGGCCCGCTTCTCGCTGGCCTTCGCCCTGATCGGCGTGGTGCCCGGCGCCCTGATCTACACGGTCTCGGTGCAGTTCATGTCGCGCTCCATCGAGTCCTGGTTCAACGTGCGGGTCGACACCGCGCTGGAGGCCGGCCTGAACCTGGGCCGCGCCGCGCTCGACTCGCTGCTGGCCGACCTGGACGCCCGCGCCCGCTCGATGGCGGCCGAACTGAACCGCAATTCCGATACCGGCGTGACGCTGGCCCTGACCCGGCTGCGCGAAGCCAACGGCGTGCAGGAAGCCATGGTCTTCACCGGCAGCGGCCGCATGGTGGCGTTCTCCACCAGCCAGTACGGCCAGTTGCTGCCGGCGATGCCGCCATCCACGGTCATGAACCAGCTGCGGCTGTCGCGCGGCTATTCGGCGGCCGAGGCCGACGATCCGGTCAAGCCCGGCACCGACGGCGGGCTGCACCTGCGCGTGGTGATTCCGCTGACCGGCCCCGACCGCTACGACAACCTGCTGGGCGCCGCCTCGGAGCCGCGCTGGCTGCAGCTGCTGCAGCCGGTGCCCGAGCAGATCGCGCACAACGCCAACCTGGTGCAGCAGGGCTTTCGCGACTACCAGGAACTGGCCCTGTCGCGGCTTGGCCTGCGCAAGCTCTATGGCATCACGCTGACCCTGGCGCTGCTGCTGGCCGCCTTTGGCGCCATCGCCGTGGCGCTGTCGCTGTCCAAGCGGCTGGTGCGGCCGCTGCTCAGCCTGGCGGGCGGCACCCAGGCCGTGGGCGTGGGCGACTACCGGCCGCTGCCCGAACCGCCCGAACGCGACGAGGTCGGCCAGCTCACCCGCTCCTTCAATGCCATGACGCGCCAGCTCGACGAGGCCCGCCGCATGGTCGAGAGCAACCGCCAGCAGCTCGAACGGTCCAACGTCTACCTGGAAAGCGTGCTGTCGAATCTGTCCTCGGGCGTGCTGGTGTTCGACGAGTCCTTCCGCGTCACCACCGTCAACCAGGGCGCCCAGACCATCCTGCAGGCCGACCTGCGCTCGGTGATCGGGCGGCCGCTGGAAACCGTGGACGGCATGCTCGAATTCGCGAATGTCGTGCGGCAGGCGTTCTCCACCCACGCCGCCGTGGGCTCCGAACGCCAGCACTGGCAGCAGCAGTTCGAGATCGCGCCCAAGCAGGGCGACACCCCCAACGGGCCGCAGGCGCTGACGCTGCTGGCGCGCGGCACCCACCTGCGGGTGGACGGCCGCGGCAACGGTTACCTGGTGGTGTTCGACGATATTACCGAGGTGATATCGGCCAACCGCACCGTTGCCTGGGGCGAAGTGGCGCGCCGCCTGGCCCACGAAATCAAGAATCCGCTGACGCCGATCCAGCTGTCCGCCGAGCGCCTGGCGATGAAGCTGGAAGGCAAGCTGCCGCCGGCCGAGGCCCAGATCGTCGAGCGTTCCACCAACACCATCGTCAACCAGGTGGCCTCGCTCAAGCAGATGGTGGATGATTTCCGCGAATACGCCCGCACGCCGCCGGCGGTGATGCAGCGCATCGACTTCAACGCGCTGGTGGCGGACGTGCTGTCCCTGTACGGCTGGGAGCCGGACGGCGCCGCCTCGGTGCGTTCGACCTCCGGCAAGGCGCTGAACCTGGACGTCAGCCTGGGCGCGGACCTGCCGGCCATCGAGGGCGATCCGACCCAGCTGCGCCAGGTGATCCACAACCTGCTGTCCAACGCCCGCGACGCCATCGCCGAGAAGGGCGGAGAAGGCCGGGTCAGCGTCACCACCCAGCTGATGCGCAGCGAGCAGCCCGACCGCGCCGACCAGCAGGCCCTGCGTTTCACGGTGGCCGACACCGGGCCGGGCTTCCCGCCGCAGGTCATGCAGCGGGCCTTCGAGCCCTACGTAACCACCAAGTCCCACGGGACTGGGTTAGGATTGGCAATCGTACGCAAGATTGTTGAAGAGCATGGCGGGCGGATCGACCTTGCGAATCGCAAGGAAGGAGGCGCGCGGATCTCCATCTTGTTGACCCGGCTTGCTCCCGGGGCAGATGCTATGGACGCGACCGCGCAAGAAAAGGATAATGCGGCTACGCAATAGGTGGATGCTTTATGGCCAGAATTCTGGTGGTTGACGACGAAGTCGGTATTCGCGAGCTTTTGTCGGAAATCCTTTACGACGAAGGGCACACGGTCGAATTGGCCGAAAACGCGGCGCAAGCGCGCGCCGCGCGCCTTCGCATGCGTCCCGATCTGGTGCTGCTGGACATCTGGATGCCGGACACCGATGGCGTCAGCCTGCTCAAGGAATGGGGCTCGCAGGGCCTGCTGGACATGCCCGTCATCATGATGAGCGGCCACGCCACCATCGACACGGCGGTCGAGGCCACCCGCATCGGCGCCATGGATTTCCTCGAAAAGCCGATCACGCTGCAGCGTCTGCTCAAGACCGTGGCCGCCGGCCTGGCCCGTGGCCGCGTGCCGCATCCGGCGCCCGCGGCCGCGCCCGCGACGGCCAGCGCCACCGTGGCCCTCGAAGACGAGCTCGATCCGCCGGCCCTGTCGACGGCGCCGGCCAACGAAGTCCCGGTCACCGCCAACGGCCAGCTGGGCAGCATCTCGCTGGACCAGCCGCTGCGCGAGGCGCGCGATGAGTTCGAGCGCATCTACTTCGAATACCACCTGGTCCGCGAAAGCCACAGCATGACCCGCGTTTCCGAGCGCACCGGCCTCGAGCGCACCCACCTCTACCGCAAGCTCAAGCAATTGGGCATCGAGTCGGCGCGCAAACGGGGCGCATGAAGATCCTGATCATCGGCGCTGGTCGCGTAGGCACCAGCGTGGCTGAGAACCTGGTGTCCGAGCAGAACGACATCACGGTGATCGATTCGGATCCCTCGCAGCTGCAATACCTGCAAGAACACTTCGACCTGCGCGTCGTCCATGGCGACGGCTCGCAGGTGTCGGTGCTGGAAGGCGCCGGCGCCGCCGATACCGACCTGCTGATCGCCTGCGCCGCCTCCGACGCGGCCAACATGGTGGCCTGCAAGATCGCCCGCCAGCTGTTCAACATCCCCCGCCGCATCGCCCGCATCCGCTCGGGCGAATTCTCCGAACATCCCGAGCTGATGAGCGAAGAGGGCTTCTGCATCGACGCCATCATCAGCCCCGAGCGCAGCGTCACCACCTATCTGCACAGCCTGATCGAGTTCCCCGAGGCGTTGCAGGTGGTGGAGTTCGCCGAGGGCCGCGTCAGCGTCGTGACCGTGCGCGTCAGCCATGGCAGCCCGATGGCGCATCATCCCGTCGACAAGCTGCGCGATGTCTGGCCCGACGTCACGGCGCGGGTGATCGACGTGCTGCGCGGCGGCCGCCCGCTGCGGGCCGGCTCGGGCACCGTGATCGCCCCGGGCGACGAGGTGGTGCTGGTGGTGGACACGCGCCACGCCCGCCGCGCCGTGCGGCAGCTGCGCGAAGCCGAAAAGGCCGTGCGCCGCGTGATGATCGCCGGCGGCGGCAATATCGGCCTGCGGCTGGCGCGCGCGCTGGCCGAAGAGAACTACAGCGTGCGCATCATCGAGCGCGACCTCAAGCGCTGCGAATACCTGGCCACGCAGCTGCCCGACAGCGTGCTGGTGCTGCACGGCAGCGGCACCGACGAGGCGCTGCTGGAGCGCGAGAACATCGAGGACATGGACACCTGGCTGGCGCTGACCAGCGACGACGAGGACAACATCATGTCGTCGCTGCTGGCCAAGCGGCTGGGCGCGCGCAAGGTGATCGCGCTGATCAACCGCCAGGCCTATGGCGAGCTGATGCAGGGCAGCCATATCGACATCGCCGTGTCGCCGTCGCAGGCCACCATGAGCGAGCTGCTGCGCCACGTGCGCCGCGGCGACGTGGCGGCGGTCCATCGGCTGCGCCAGGGCGTGGCCGAGGCGCTGGAAGCCATCGCCCACGGCGACCGCTCCAATTCCAAGGTGGTGGGGCGGAAGGTGGGCGAGATCAGCCTGCCCAAGGGCGCCAGCATCGGCGCGCTGGTGCGCGAGGACGAGATCATCCTGCCGGATGCCGATACCGTGATCGAGACCGACGACCACGTCATCGTCTTCGTGCCCTCGCGCAAGCAGATGCCGCGCGTGGAAAAGCTGTTCCAAGTCTCGGCGTCGTTCTTCTGATGAGCCCGCGCGTCCCGTTTCCCGACGGACCGGCGGCGGCCGGGGAGGCCGCATGAGGCGCGTCCTGGCGACCCTGCACATCCTCGGCCTGACCATGGTGATGTTCGCCCTGACCATGCTGATCCCGCTGGGGGTGGCCTACATCGGCGGCGACGCGGCGCGCGACGCCTTCCTGCATGGCTTCCTGATTTCCGTCGGCATCGGCGTCGCGCTGGCGGCGCTGACGCGGCGGGCCCGCAGCGAGCTGCGCGCCCGCGACGGCTTCGTGCTGGTGTCGGCGGTGTGGGCCGGCCTGCCGCTGCTGGCGGCGATCCCGCTGCTGATCTACTTCCACCGCGCCGGCCTGCCGCTGTCGTTCACCGGGGCCTATTTCGAGGCCATGTCGGGACTGACGACCACCGGCGCGACCGTGCTGACCAATCTGGATGCCTTGCCGCCGTCGATCAACCTGTGGCGCGCCACCCTGGTCTGGGTCGGCGGCATGGGGATCCTGGTGCTGGCGGTGGCGATCCTGCCGCTGCTGGGCGTGGGCGGGCACCAGGTGGTGCGGGCCGAGACGCCCGGCCCGATGAAGGACGAGCGCCTGACGCCGCGCATCGCCAGCACCGCCAAGGCGCTGTACGCGGTGTACTTCGCCTTTTCCATCCTGTGCTTTCTGGCCTACCGCGCGGTCGGCCTGTCCTGGTTCGAAGCCTGGTGCCACATGGCCACGACCATGGGGCTGGGCGGGTTCTCGACCTGGGACGACGGCTTCGCGCACTTCGATTCGGTGGCGGTCGAGATGGTGGCCATGGTGTTCATGCTGATCGCCGGCATCAACTTCGCCACGCACTTCAATGCCTTCCGCCAGCGCAGCGGGCGTGCCTACCTGCGCTGCCCGGAGGCGATTCCGTACCTGGTCGTGGTGCTGGGCGTGGGGCTGGTGATTTCGGTGTTCCTGTACGTCAAGGGCGTCTACCAGGAGCCGCTGGAGGCCCTGCGCTACGGCATGTTCAACACCATTTCGATGGCCACCACCACGGGCTACGCCAATACCGATTTCGCCCAGTGGCCGCTGTTCGCGCCCCTGACCATGCTGCTGCTGTCCGGGTTCGCCACCTCGGCGGGGTCCACGGGGGGGGCGGGATCAAGATGATCCGGGCCATCCTGCTGGTCAAGCAGGCGCGCAACGAGCTGGTCACCATGTTGCATCCGCATGCCGTCAGCCCCGTGCGGGTCAACGGCCGCGCGGTCGAGGCCCGCACCATGTCGTCGGTGCTGGCTTTCATGCTGTTCTACGGCCTGTCCATCGCTGTCTTCACCAGCCTGCTGCTGCTGTCCGGGCTGGACCCGATCACGGCCTTCTCGGCCGTGTTCGCCAGCGTCAACAACACCGGCCCCGGCCTGGGACCGGTCGGGCCCATGGGGAATTTCGCGGTGCTGTCGGACTTCCAGATCTGGGTCTGCACCTTCGCCATGCTGATCGGCCGCCTGGAGCTGCTGACCGTGCTGGTGCTGTTCACGCCGATCTTCTGGCGCAAGTAGGCGGCGTCGCCCGGATGTCCGGGGCCTTGGACGTCGAGCCGCAGGCCCTCGGGGACGGATCCAATTCATAAGGGATAACCCTGATTCGGGTTATCCCGCCCACACTGAAAAGCCGCGCCCAGACTGCGCTCGCGGGCCGCCCGGTCCGGCGAGCCGCGCCGTCATTACGTTGTGAGTGCTCGCTCACTTTGTTCTAGAGGGCAAAACCGAATGCATCGTGATGTTGCACACAAATGTCACGATTTTCAATCGTTTTGCCACAAACATGCGGCTATTATGCGTTCACAAGCCGCCGTCTAGCGCCCCCCGGGAAGTTGCCGGGCTTCAAGGTCGAACGGCGCACCCCCTCATCAAACATCCGAAGGAGTCCGAGATGGAACAGATCCCGTTCATTTCGTCGGCCCCCAACACCCTGGGCATCGAACTCGAGCTGCAACTGATCGACCCCCGCAGTTTCGACCTGACCGCAGCCTCTGACGAGCTGCTGGCCCAAATGGCCAACCACCCCATCGCCGATCGCGTGAAACCGGAAATCACGCGCTCCATGATCGAACTGAATTCCTCGGTGCACGAGCACCCCATGGGCCTGCTGGCGGAAATGCGCGAAATGCGCGATGCCCTGGTCGAAGCGGCCGACGCCGTGGGCGTTTCGGTGGCCGGCGGCGGCGCTCACCCATTCATGCGCTGGCAGGAACGCTCCATCTCGGATACCCCGCGCTTCCAGTACCTGGCCGAAATGTATGGTTACCTGGCGCGTCAATTCACGGTGTTCGGCCAGCACATCCACCTGGGCGTGAAAAGCGGCGACGAAGCCATCAAGCTGCTGCGCCGGCTGTCGCCCTATGTGCCGCACTTTATCGCGCTGTCGGCCTCGTCGCCGTACTGCGAGGGCGTCGATACCCTGTTCTCGTGTTCGCGCCTGAACGCGGTCAACAGCTTCCCGCTGGCCGGCCACATGCCGGCCGAGGTCAAGGACTGGTACCAGTTCGAGGCCCACATTGCGCAACTGCGCGCCTATGGCCTGGCCGAGAGCATCAAGGACCTGTACTGGGACATCCGCCCCAAGCCCGAATTCGGCACGGTGGAAATCCGCGTCTGCGATACGCCGCTGACCGTCGAGCGCGCCTGCCAGATGGCGGCCTTCGCCCAGGCGCTGGCGGTGCTGCTGATGCGGGAGGACGATCCCAGCGACAAGGCCTGGCTGTCCTACCGCAGCAACCACTTCCAGGCCTGCCGTTTCGGCCTGCAGGGCAGCTACGTGACGCCGGACGGCCAGCGCCTGCGCCTGATGGATCACCTGCGCGCGCTGTTCCAGCGGCTGATGCCGGTGGCCGAAGAGCTGGGGACCGGCGACATGATCGCGTCGCTGCGCGACGAGGCCATGCGCAGCGGCAATGATTCGCGCTGGCTGCGCAGCCAGTTCCATCGCCTGCGCGACCTGCCGCTGGTGGTGGAATCGATGTCGCAGGCCTGGCGCGGCGAGTCCGCCCAGGCCGCGCCGGCCGAGCCGACCGCGGTGTTGCGGCGGCGGATCCGCGCCACGTCCGAGCCGATGCAGCCCCTCTCGCCGGCGGAACCGGGCGTCACCGCGCCGCTGCCCGAACGCCTGCACTAGGCGCCAGGCCTTTCCGGGCCCATCCGCCCCGGCTGGCCGTCCCGTTTCGGGGGCGGCACGCCGGGGCGTCTTGTTTCAGGGCGTGCCGCGCTGGCGGCCGCCGATGGCGCTGACCGACAGCCGGGTCTCGCCGGCGGTGCCGCGGTGGGTGGCGGCGCGCCAGGCGTGGCCGTAGGCCACTTCGATGCTCAGGGCGACGACGCCGTCCGGGCGGCGCTGGGCCTCCAGCGCGGCGCACAGGCGCGCCCGCCAGTCGCGCCCGACCAGGCCGCCGCGGCGGCCGGCGGCGGGGTTGCCGCCCAGGGCGCGCACGTCCTGCAGCAGCTTTTCCGGGGTGCGGTAGGTCAGCGTCAGAATCTCCTGGTCCATGACCGGATCGGCGAAGCCGTTTTCCACCAGCAGGTCGCCGAAGTCATGCATGTCGACGAAGGCCGGGGTGGCGGTGCGCAGTCCGGCGTCGTCCAGCGCCTGGCGCAATTCGCGCAGCGTGGCCGGCCCCAGACAGGAAAACATCGCCAGCCCGCCGACCTTGAGGATGCGGCGCCATTCGGCCAGCACGGCATGCGGTTCGCGGTGCCAGTGCAGGGCCAGGTTGGACCACACCAGTTCCAGCGATTCCGGCGCCAGGCCGGTGGCGGCCAGGTCGGCGTTGACGAAGCCATTGGCCGGACCGCGCCGCGCCAGCTTGCCGATCCAGGCCGACAGGCCGGCCGGGGCGTGGCGCTTGCGGGCGATCTCCAGCAGCGGCTCGCAGTTGTCCAGGCCGGTGTAGGCGGCTTCGGCATAGCGTTCGCGCAGCAGCGCCAGGTTGTCGCCGGCGCCGCAGCCGGCGTCGAGCATGGCCTGGGGCTGCACGCGGATGTACTGCAGCCTGCCGAGCATGCGGCGGGCGACTTCGCCGTACAGGAACTGGGCGTCCGACAGGTCGCCACGGCGGGCGAATTGGCGCGGCACGTCGGCGGCGACGAGCGGGAGCGAGGGCGGGGTGGCGGGTGCGGGCAGGGACATTTTGGTCGCGCCCGGGGCGGCGCCGCGGGCGGATCATGATTTCATGGGGGATGGCTCACATTATTGCCCATCCCGGCCGCGGCGGCCGATTGTCCCTACAGGCCATGGGGCGGCGGTTGCTGGCCCGGGTGCCCTGCGACTGCCCGCTGTGCGGGGCGCGGGTCGGTGGCGCCCGCCTGTGCGAGGGCTGCGAAACCGACCTGGCCGAAGCGTCGCTGGCGCCGCGCTGTCCGCGGTGCGCCCAGCGGCTGGCGCCGGACGCGCTGCATTGTGCCGACTGCCTGGCGCGGCCGCCGGCTTTCACCGGCACGATCGCCGCCTTCGACTACGAGCCGCCCGCCGAGGTGTTGATCCGCCAGCTCAAGACCCAGCTGCGGCTCAGCGCGGCGCCGGTATTGGCGCGGCTGCTGGCGCATGCGGTGTGGTCCGAGCCGCCGCCGCACGCCTTGCTGCTGGCGCCGGTGCCGTCCAGCCGCGCGTCGCTGCGTCGGCGCGGCATGAATCCGGCGGCCGAGATCGCCCGCGGCCTGGCGGCGCTGCTGGGCTGGCCGCTGCTGCGCGGGGCCTTGCGGCGGCGGCGTGAAACGCCCCGGCAGACCGCCCTGGGGCGCCGCGCCAGGCTGAGCGGCGCCCGGGGCGTGTTCCATTGCCCGCGCGACCTTTCAGGCCGCCATGTCGGCTTGGTGGATGACGTCATGACCACGGGCAGTACCGCGGATGCGGCTGCTCGCGCGTTGCTGGCCGCGGGCGCGGCCAGCGTGACGGTGCTGGTCGCGGCGCGCACGCCGCGCACGGGCTGAGGCCCGGCGCCGGCGCGGGGGCTGCGCGCCATGCGGCCTCGCGGGCCGGGGCGGCCGTCCAAATCGGCGACAATCGCTGCTGCGCGGCCAAGGCCGGCCGCCCGTCATTCAACGTCTTTGCATCCGTCCGCCATGTTCCACGTCATCCTCGTCTGCCCCGAGATTCCGCCCAACACGGGCAATGCGATCCGCCTGTGCGCCAATACCGGCGCGCAATTGCACCTGGTGCGCCCGCTTGGTTTCGAACTGGACGATGCGCGCATGCGGCGGGCGGGGCTGGACTATCACGAGTGGCAGCCGGTGCGCGTGCACGACACGCTGCAGGAGGCGCTGGCGGATACGGGGGCGGCGGCTTCCCACATCTATGCCTTGACCACGCAGGCGCAACGCAGCGTGGGGGATGTGCGGTTCGAGGAGGGGGATGTGTTCGTGTTCGGGCGGGAGAGCGCCGGGTTGTCGGCGGAGCATCATGCGATGTTCGCGCCGCAGCAGCGGTTGCGGTTGCCGATGCGGGCGGGGCAGCGGAGCTTGAATTTGTCCAATGCCGTGGCGGTTACGGTGTTTGAGGCTTGGCGGCAGTTGGGGTATGAGGGGGGGACTTAGGTTCTTTAGGCGCGAGTGACGGGGCAGGCGGGGGATGGCGGGGCTACGATTGCGGTCCGGAGCCTTCGCTCCGGACTTGCCTAGGCGGCCCCCCCCCTTCGTCATCTTCGTCACAGCCTTCGGCTGTTCCTTCAGATTCCCTCGGGCGCATCTACACGCCCCGCCATCCCCCGCCTGCCCCGTCACTCGCTCGCGTCGTGACTTGACCGCGGGTGGTGGGGCGAGTTGTTTGCTTGGCGTTTTTGCCGGCAATCTTTGGGGGAGAGGGCTTGCGGGCTTAGTCCAGTGACAGGTTCAGCTTCTGGATGACTTGGTCCCAGCGGGCCTTTTCGTCCTGGATGCGGACGGTCAGGGCCTCGGGGGTGGAGGCGGCGGGGGTGAAGTATTGCAGGGCCATCTGCTTGCGGACCGCGTCGCTGTTGATGATGCGGTTCAGTTCGCTGTTCAGGCGCTCGATGATGGGCATCGGCGTTTCGGCGGGGACCAGGATGGCGTTCCAGGAGATGGCTTCGAAGTCGGGGTAGCCCTGCGAGGCCATGGTGGGGATGCCGGGCAGGGTGTCGCTGGGCTGCAGGCTGGTGACGGCGAGGATCTTGACCTTGCCGTCGCGGGTCTGGGGCACGGCGATGGCGGGGACCATGAAGCCGGCCTGGATGTCGCCGCCGATGATGGCGCTGATGACCTGCGGGAAGCCGGCGTAGGGGATGTGCGCCATGTCGATGCCGGCGCGTTCCTTGAACATTTCCATGGCCAGGTGGGCCGAGCTGCCGGGGCCAACGGAGCCGTAGTTCAGCGAGCTGCCGTGTTCCTTCACCATGCGCACGAAGTCCTGCACGGAATTGACGTTCTTCAGGTTGCCGGGCACGGTCAGCACGTTGGGGCTGGTGCCGACCAGCGTCACGGGCGCCAGGTCCTGCAGCGGGTCGTAGCCCAGCGTCTTCTTGTAGAGCGTGGGCGCGGTGACCAGCGGGCCATTGATCGTGTAGAGCAGGGTGTAGCCGTCGGGCTTGGCCTGGGCGACGATGCGGGTGCCGATGTTGCCGCCGGCGCCGGGCTTGTTGTCGATGACGATGGGTTGTCCCAGCGCCTGCGCCAGCGGTTCCGAGATGGTGCGCGCCAGGATGTCGGGCGACGAGCCGGGCGGGAACGGCACCACCATGTGGATGGGGCGGTCGGGCCAATCGGCGTGGGCGGCGGCGGGCAGGATGGCCGCCAGGCTCAGGCAGAGGCCGCGCAGCAGGGGGCCGACCCGGAACGTGCGGGTTTGCGTCATGAAGGATGTCTCCTGGGTGTCGTGCGTCGTGTTGTTATGAGGACGGGGATGGGGTCCGGGGGCGCGGGCGGTGTCAGCCCGCGTTGCCGTGTTCGTCGCGGGCGTTGCGCGCCAGCAGGGCGGATACGGCCGTCATGGGCGCGACGCCGTCGAACAGCACGGCGCACACGGCTTCGGTGATGGGCAGTTCGACGCCGATGGCGCGGGCGCGTTCCAGCGCGGCGCGCGCGCAGCGCACGCCTTCGGCGGTGATGCCGCTGGCCAGGATGTCGGCCAGCTTGCGGCCGGCGCCGATTTCCAGGCCGACGCGGCGGTTGCGCGACAGGTCGCCGGTGGCGGTCAGGACCAGGTCGCCCAGGCCGGTCAGGCCGGCGAAGGTCTCGGGCTGCGCGCCCAGCGCGACGCCGAAGCGCGTCATTTCGGCCAGGCCGCGGGTGATCAGCGCGGCGCGGGCATTGGTGCCCAGCGCCAGGCCGTCGCCGATGCCGCAGGCCACGGCGATGACGTTCTTGAGGGCGCCGCCCATTTCCACGCCGACCAGGTCGCCGCTGGCGTAGACGCGCAGCGCGGCGCCATGCAGGGCCTGGGTGGTGGCGGCGCGCAGGGCGGCGTTGTCGCTGGCGACGGTCAGGGCCACGGGCAGGCCCTGGGCGACTTCGCGGGCGAAGGACGGACCCGACAGGACGCCGCCGACGGCGCCGGGCAGGGCCTCGCGCACGATTTCGTGGGGCAGCCTTGCGGTGTCGGCCTCAAAGCCCTTGCAGGTCCAGACGATGGGCGTGTCCTGCAGGCCCAGGGCGGGCAGGCGGCGCGCGAGCTCCGCGCAGGTGGCGGCCAGGCCGGCCACCGGGACGCCCAGGATGATCAGCCCCGCCGCGCCGTCCTGTAGCAGGCTGCGCAGCGTGGCGTCGAGATCAGGAGTAATCGTCAATGCCTGGGGCAGGGCGATGCCAGGCAGGTAGCGCGCGTTTTCGTGGCGGGCGGCCATGTCGGCGGCCTGCGCCGGATCGCGCGCCCAGAGTACGGTGGGGTGGCGGCGGCTCGCGGCCGCCGCCAGCGCGGTGCCCCAGCTGCCCGCGCCCAGGACGGCGACGCGCAGGCTGGGCGGAGTGGGCTGGTTCATGGGGCGCCGCGGTCTGCCTTATTGGCGGGTGGCGCTGGCGGGCAGGATGATGCCCGAGTCGCTGCCGTTGCCATTGGCGTTGCTTTGCTGTTGTTGCAGTTCCGCCAGGCGCTGTTCGTACAGGGCCTGGAAGTTGACTTCCGTCAGGTGCAGCGGCGGCATCGAGGTGCGGGTGATCGCGTCGGCGATGTTGGCGCGCAGGTACGGGTACAGCATCGTCGGGCAGACAATGCCCAGCAGCGGATCGAGCTGCTCTTCGGGGATGTTGGCGGCTTCGAAGATGCCGGCCTGGGTGCCCTCGACCAGGTACACGACCTTGTCGTTGATGCGGGTGGTGACGGTGACGGTGACCGTGGTCTCGAACACGGTTTCGGCCAGGCGCTGGCCGCCCACGGTGATGCTCACTTCAACCTGGGGCGCTTCTTGCTCCAGGAAGACGTGGGGCGCGTTCGGCATTTCCAGCGAAAGGTCTTTCAGGTAGACGCGCTGCAGATTGAACGAGGGCGCGTCGTTGCCGCCTTCTTGCTGGGTGTTTTGGTCTTGATCAGCCATGAGTGTTTCCGTTGGTGGGAGGGGCAAAAAGGGGCGTTAGCCGTTGAGCAATGGGGTCAGGCCGCCCGAGCGGTCCAGCGCCATCAGGTCGTCGCAACCGCCGACGTGGGTATCGCCGATGAAGATCTGCGGTACCGTGCGCCGGCCGGTGCGTTCGATCATGCGATCGCGCTGGCCGGGCTCGCGGTCGATCTGGATGATCTCCAGGTCGGTCACGCCGCGCTGCTCCAGCAGCGCCTTGGCGCGGGCGCAATAGGGACAATAGTCCTTGCTGTACATGACAACTTTATTCATAGGCGCTCCAGGCGGATTCTGTCGATAAGATGGGGGCGCGTCGCCCGCGTTCAACCCTTCTGGGTGACCGGCAGGCTGGCGGCCAGCCAGGCGCGCATGCCGCCATCGAGCGGCACGACGTCGGCGAAGCCCTGCGCGCGCAGCTTGGCGGCGGCGCGGGCGGAATCACGGCCATTGTCGCAAACCACGACCAGCGGCTTGTTCTTGGGCAGCGAGGCGGCCTTCTGCTCCAGGTCGGCGGCCGGGACGCTGCGGGCCTGGGCGATGTGGCCGGCCTGGAACTGTTCGGCGGGGCGCACGTCGACCCACACGGCCTGGCGCTGGTTGACCATCTGGATGGCTTCCGTGGTGCTGACGGCCGAGCCGGTGCGGCCCTTGCGCAGGGCGGGAATGGCCAGCATGACGCCGGAAACGACGGTTACGGCGACAATGAAGATGTTGTTTTTATCGAGCAAGAATTGCAGAAGGTCCACGGGGCATCCTGAAGGGCGGCGTCTAGCCTGGTAAGGGCGAACCCTGAAGCGCCGCGCCGCCAAATTCACGGGTGCGCCGGGGCAAAATCAAGGGCAAAATCGCTCAATTATAAAATGAGCGCATTCCGCAACTTTAACCCGCGTTACAAGCGTGCCAAACCATGCATAAACTCGTTCTGATGCGCCACGGCGAAAGCCAGTGGAATCTGGAAAACCGTTTCACCGGCTGGACTGACGTCGACCTGACCGAAACCGGCCGTGAACAGGCCCGCAAGGCGGGCGAATTGCTCAAGAAAGAAGGCTACACCTTCGATCTGGCCTACTCGTCGGTGCTCAAGCGCGCCATCCGCACCCTGTGGATCGCCCTGGACGCCATGGATGCCATGTACACCCCGGTGGGCGTGAACTGGCGCCTGAACGAGCGCCACTATGGCGCCCTGCAGGGCCTGAACAAGGCCGAGACCGCCGCCAAGTACGGCGACGAGCAGGTGCTGGTCTGGCGCCGCGCCTACGCCATCGCGCCGGAACCCCTGGCGCTGGACGACGAGCGTCACCCGCGCTTCGACAGCCGCTACGCCAAGATCCCGGCCGACCAGCTGCCGGCCACCGAGTGCCTGAAGGACACCGTGGCGCGCGTGCTGCCGTTCTGGAACGAGTCCATCGCCCCGGCCATCCGCGCCGGCCGCAAGGTGCTGATCGCCGCCCACGGCAACAGCCTGCGCGCCCTCATCAAGCACCTGGACAACGTCTCCGACGACGACATCGTCAACCTGAACATCCCCACCGGCCAGCCGCTGGTGTATGAATTGGATGATGACCTGCGTCCGATCCGCCACTATTATCTCGGCGATGCCGCCGAGATCGAGGCGGCCATGGCCGCGGTCGCGGCCCAGGGCAAGGCTAAGAAGGACTGATATCCATGGTGCGCATGGCGGGGTGGTTGTTGGCGGTCATGCTGGCCGGCGGGGCGCTGCCGGCGGGCGCCGCGCCCAACGATCTCGCCGGCCGCCAGTCCGAAGCCGAGAAACAGCAGGCGCAGCTGCGCGACCGTATCGAGAATCTGCAAAAGGACATCGATACGCGCGAGGCCGCCCGCAAGGAAGCCGCCGACGCCTTGAAGCAGTCGGAATCGGCGATTTCCCGAATCAACCTGCGCCTGAAGGAACTGGCCGAGTCCAGCCGTCAGGCGACCACCGACCTGTCCGGCCTGGAAAAGCAGATCACGGCCCAGCAGGCCGTGCTGGCCAAGCGCCGGGTCGAGCTGGCCGACCAGCTGCGCACCCAGTACACCAGCGGCCTGTCGCCCTGGACCGCGCTGCTGTCCGGCGACGATCCCCAGGTGCTGGGCCGCAACCTGGGCTACCTCGACTACGTGTCCCAGGCCCGCGCCCGCGCCGTCGAGGCGCTGCGCGCCGACATCGACCGCCTGGCGGCCCTGCAGGGCCGCGCCGACGCCCGCCGCGCCGAGATCGAGAAGCTGGTGGCCGAAACCTCCGAGCAGAAGACTGCCCTGGTCGCCCAGCAGAAAGAGCGCGGCACCCTGCTGGCGCAGCTGGAAGGCCAGATCGCCGCCCAGCGCGCCGAAGCCAACAAACTGGGGCGGGACGACCAGCGCCTGTCGCGCCTGATCACCGACCTGGACGCGGCCATCGTCAAGCAGGCCGAAGAGGCCCGCAAGGCCGAGGAAGCGCGGCGTCGCGCCGAGGAAGCGCGCAAGGCCGAGGAAGCCCGGCGCGCCGAAGAGGCGCGCAAGAAGGCCGAAGCCGATCGCCGCGCCGAGGAAGCCCGCAAGAAAGCCGAGGCCGACCGCAAGGCGGCCGCCGACAAGGCCACGGCCGACAACGCCCGCCGCGACCGCAACGCGCGCGAGGCCCGCGAGGCCGCCGAGGCGCGCGAACAGGTCGAGGCCGCGTCGCGCCAGGGCCGCGGCCCGGTGGTCGTGGCCGATCCGGACGCCGCCGGCCTGCGCCCGGCCGACACGCGCCATCCGCGCCTGACCGGCCCGGCCGAGACGCCGCCCGCGACAAAACCCGCGGATCCCCCCAAAAAGACGGAACCTGTCGAGGAAGAAGCCGCTCCAACCCGTAGTGCGTCGACCCAGCAGACTCCGCGCGCCGCCCCGGTGGGCGGCGGCAACGGCCTGCGTCACGGCCTGGCCGCGCCGGTGCGGGGCCAGGTGCAGGGACGCTTCGGGGTCGACCGCCCGGATGGCGGCGTCTGGCGCGGCGTGGTGCTGCGCGCGGCCGAAGGCACGCCGGTGAAGGTGGTGGCCCCTGGCACGGTGGTCTATGCCGATTGGCTGAGGGGTTTTGGCAATCTCATCATTGTGGATCATGGCCAGCAATATTTGACCGTCTATGCTTACAACCAAAGTCTGCTCAAACGGGTGGGCGATTCCGTCGCGACGGGAGATACTATTGCTACGGTAGGCGCAACCGGCGGCCAAGTGGAATCCGGCCTATACTTTGAAATTCGCCATCGCGGCGCTCCTGTGGATCCAGCCCAGTGGCTGGCCCAGTAAAGCCAAAAACCCTCAAGGGCGAAAACCATTCGGGAAGTGTGCATGAGCACTCGCAAGTTTCGCGGTTTCGGTCTGATTGCCATCGGTGCGGTGGCAGGTGTCTTGCTCAGCGTGGGCGTGACGGCTGTCGCCCAGCGCGGCAGCCCCTTGCCGCTGGATGAACTCAGGCAACTGAGCAACGTCTTCGCCGCCATCAAGAACAACTACGTCGAGTCGGTGGACGACAAGACGCTGATCGACAACGCCATCTCCGGCATGGTGTCGAACCTGGACCCGCACTCCGCCTACCTGGATGCCGACGCGTTCCGCGAAATGCAGACGGCCACGCAGGGCGAGTTCGGCGGCCTGGGCATCGAAGTCGGCGCCGAAGACGGCTTCGTCAAGGTCATTTCGCCCATCGAAGACACCCCCGCCGCGCGCGCGGGCGTCATGGCCGGCGACCTCATCATCAAGATCGACGACACGCCCACCAAGGGCATGTCGCTGAACGACGCCGTCAAGCTCATGCGCGGCGCGCCCAAGTCGCCCATCACGCTGACCATCATGCGCGCCGACCGGCCGCAGCCGATCGTGCTCAAGATCGTGCGCGACATCATCAAGGTGCGCAGCGTGCGCAGCAAGATGCTGGACAACGGCGTGGCCTACGTGCGCATCGCCCAGTTCCAGGAAAAGA